>CAYYMM010000066.1:0-26330 GCA_964472395.1 uncultured bacterium
ATCGTCGGAACCGGTGAGTAAGGAACGGCCGAAGCCAGTATAAAAGCAGCCTGAACGATATTGAACGGTGAGATATCATGACACAGATCGATGATGTCGGCCTCAGGATTGATCTTCTTGATCACGCTTTTCATCGCGCCAACGAAGTAGCTGTCCGGTCCGAAATCAGAAAGCAGACTGATGAACGGTTTCATAAAATACCTCCTCAATCCCTCAGGGTGCGAATGAGTAAGCTCGATCGCTTCAGTGAAGCAGTTTCTCGAGACCCGAAAAATGGCCAGACCAGAAACGGATGATCACGGTCGCCAGATAGATCGCGACCAGAAGGAACGCGATCACGGGCAGAATTCTAAGGAAATCACGGATTCTTGACAAGCCTTCCGCCCTGAGAATCTCGTTCACCCGATCGAGCATTTCGGGAAGCGCACCCGATGCTTCACCGACTTCCGCCATCTGAATCATCAGCCGAGGAAATATCGGGACTGCATCAAGAACCTCTGTCAGGGTCCTTCCACCCCTCGCGATATCTACGCGGGCTCGATCGATCATATCGACAATTCCCGGATCGGATGTGCTCGAAGCCGCTAGTCGGAGACTTTCCTGAATCTCGAGTCCGGATTTCAGGCAGATCGAGAGCATCCAGGCAAAACGCGATGACTCAATGGCTGTAACGGCGTACCCGATATACGGGACGCTACGGATGATCCGAAATGCATGTTTGCGGACGGGGTCAACGGAATGAAGACGTTCGGCGGCCAGTTTGATCCCGAAATAGCATATGATGATCAGTATGATGGGGGTCAGGACGGCCTTGAGATAAACCCCGATGCCATGGAGGAACAACAACGGAGCCGAAAGAGCGAAAAAACTGAAAAACAGAAGGAATATTGGGTAAGACAAAGCACTCCGGATTTCCCGACGCAGTCGGACGGTTGCCTCACAGATCTCGGCACACGTTGCAAATGCCTGAGCGATCCTCCCGGTCGATTCCGCGCTTTCGATCAATGATGACAGTGCTGCCGGGAGAGACCGTTGCCGGATTCGGAAGAAGTCCGAAAGCGTTCCTCCGTTTTGAATGGTGTGGATCATATCATCGAGAAACTTCGCGATGGCACGCGGATATTCTGTCCGACGTATGATTTCCAAGGCTTCAAGAATGGGAAGACCGGATTGCTGTGTCATGGAGATCTGGCGAAAAATCATGGCCAATTGGGCTGGATCGAGATACGAAAATGTGGAACTTATCGGGTGATTCGCGCGTATTATCACAAGTATCTGTTCTCCCTGAGGAATACACACTACAAGGCATTCAGCGCTTTATCTGTCCAGTATAGGTGATCGATCCGGAAACGGCAAATGGAACATCTGAAATGCTCAGCTGACAAACTGATTCAAATCGAATAGACTTATTCAATTATGCGCCGTTTTTACGTCATTTATTGCGCTCTGATGTTATCCCTCCTCCATCCAGGCTCCGTCGAGTCTGTCGGGTCGGAAGACCGGTTGGTTGTGATCCGTGAGGGTTTTCGTGACGGACTGAACGACACCGTCCGGCAGGAAGCCGATCTGTATCTGAAGGAGAATACCGCATCTGCGGCTGCGGCCGAAGTCCATCTCATCCTTGCATTTCTTGATCTGAAATCGAACAATTCGAAGTCTGCTAAGTTTCACCTCGAGAGTGCCCTCAAGGGGGAAAGCTCGATCTCATCGCGCGCAGCGTACGAACTCGGTCGCCTCTCCTGGACCGCCGGGGACTACATCGCGGCCTCAGATCACTTTGCGAAGGCCGCCTCAGACTCCTCCGACTCGAAAATAAAAGCCGAAGCACTGTATTGGTGCGGTCGGGCTTTATTCATGGCGGGTGACTGCGCAAAAGCCACGGCTGTTTTTGAGACTGCGACGGTGGATTTCGGTCATGAACGGCGCACTCATGTCCGCTACATGACCGCCCGGTGCCTTTACGATGCTAAGAATTATCCGGTCGCCCGCGGACATCTGACAGAATTGATACAGTCAGCCGATCTGCCGAATGATTGGGGTGTTGATGCGTTGACGATGCTTGCTTTTATCGATTATTCCGATCAGAAACTCGACCTCGCCGCCCGATGGATCGAATGCGCGATCCGGATGAAGGCGGATCCCCAGAGTTTTCTTTTCCGAATCCAATTGGCGATTGAGGCGAAGGATTGGCAATGTGCGCTGACCTGGTGTCGCCTCGCGAAGAAACACTTTGACGCTAAATCGGACGCGCAGCTCGGTGAGATTCTGAAGTTGGAAGCGTTGGTTTCCAGCCGGTTTCTGGACTCATTGTCCCGGCCCGACTGGCCGGCGCCACTGATCGTCCGTCTTGAAGAGTCCGATCCGACCGAGACTGTCACCCTATTGAATGAACTGCTCACTGCGCACCACACACCACTCGCTCCAGAAACCGCTCAATTCGCAGCCGAACTCAGGTCTTACGATCCCGAAACGAGCGGGTTGCATGTCGCGGAGTTACATCGACGAGCGGGGAATGCGGATTCAGCGCTCCATTGGATTCTTCGGAACCTTCAGGCCCGAGGAATAGCTCGTCCGGATCCTGCAATGGAATCGCTGATGATTCAACTTCTCGCGATGTCGGGCGACGCCGACTCCGCCGCCGCGATGCTCCATTCCGTTTCTGAAACAGAGAACCCCTCTGCATCACCAGATCAGCAACTCGAACAGGTGCATATCACATTCCGAAGGGGTGACTTTATCCGGGCGATCGCGGAGTACCAAACCTGGTTGGTTGTCAATCCGGATTCCGACCGATCCGAGGAAGCGGCCTTC
The DNA here is from genome assembly GCA_964472395.1 of uncultured bacterium. Lineage (GTDB taxonomy): Bacteria > CSSED10-310 > CSSED10-310 > CSSED10-310 > CALFER01 > CALFER01. Next base: position 2,812 of record CAYYMM010000066.1, read on the forward strand.
TGGCTCGGAGAAGCCTGCATGCGCGCAGAGGACCTGCCGAACACGGTGACGGCTTTCGAACGGGTATTGGATCGGTCGACAGGATATTCTAAATATAGTGGATCCGCTTTGTACAAATTAATCGAATGCTTTGTGAAGCAGGAAAACTGGGCTGGGATCGTTGAACGTGTCCAGGAATCAAAGGAACTCACTGAAGCGCATCCGCGCCGAGCGGAGATTCTGTTTTTTCTCGGATATGCCGAAGCCCGTTTGGGCCATTTCGAAAACGCTTTGACTCACCTCGGCCAATCGATTGATGCTCATCCGGACGAAGCGATCGTCACTCAGGCGAAAGATCTGATCATCCGGATCCGAACCGAGATAAACGGAAATGGAGCCGACTCATGACAGTCCCCAGTTGTATCTTTCGCCAACTATTATGCTTCTGCGCGCTCTCGATCGGCTTGTTCGCATCCGAGAAAACCGCCGGGCAGTCTCAGAGCAAACCCGAACTCGATGTGCCGGAAGTAGTCTTCAACGCAACGACGCCGGAGCTGATGAAGGGCCAGAAGGAGCAGATATCGACATTGGAGGGACAGAATGCCCTGAGACTGGTTTCGGATACCGTGTCGAAATCCACGGTTGAACTACCCGATGCGCTGCAGGTAACCGATCAGCCGATTCTGGAATCTCCAAAGAGCTGTTTTTCACCCTGCTTCGGCTCACCGATCGCGACGCTTTTCGGCTCATCGGGACGTTTCGGCGCAGCCGCAAAGGCATACAAAAAAGGGAAATGGCTGAAGGCAGCCGAACTGTTGATGCCGATCGCGATGCGTGATCCACCTGAGGATCGCACGCCCGAAGCACTCTATTTCGTCGCGCAATGCAACATGAATCTGGGGGATCCTGGATCGGCCGCCGGAGCGCTCGATCGCCTTCGCCGGGTTGCGCCGACTCATCATTTGGCAGAGTACGCTGTGTATGAGCTGGGCTGGATCTATTTACAAAGCGGCAATTATGAACGTGCGACCGAGATGGCCGACCGGTTTCGCTCTGAATACCCTTCCAGTCCCCTCATGCCCTATGCCCGTTATCTGCAATCCGCCATTCATTATGCCAATTCGAACTACCGGGCCGCGCTGATCGAACTCGAAGGCATCGTGGCCGGTTACCCTCTCTTCCCGTATCTGCCGGAAACGCAGTTCTGGGTGGCTGAAAACCGTTATTACATGCGTGAATTGGATGCTTCGGTCAATCAATACACGGATTACCTGCGCAATTTTCCTGATGGAGATCGTGCCGTCGAAGCGTTGTACGGCAGGGCTTTCGCGAGACTGGATCAATCGGATCTGGATGCAGCGCTCGAAGACTTTCAGGTTTTGATTCAACGTTTTCCTCAGAAAAATCTCAGTTTCGAAGCCGCATATCAGACCGGCAAGATCTACATTCTGAAAGGCGACAGCGCAGCCGCAATCCGCTACCTGAAACTCGCATCGCAAATGGAATCCAAAAACCCCGCTCGCGACCTAGAAATCCGGGCATGGATAGAATATGAAAGCAGCAATTACGCTCGGGCTCACGAGATATTCGGGCAGCTGAGTTCCGAGGCAGGGGGTTCGGGACATGGCCAGGACATGGCATTCATGGCTGCTTTATGTCTGTACCAGCAGAAGCAGTATTCGAAAAGTGCGGCGGCTTTTCAGAATCTGGCACAACAAGCCAAAGGATCCCTCGCGTATGCCGCGCGCGCCAACGCGGGAATTGCACTGATGCGATCCGGTCAGATGGAGGCGGCGATTGGCGAGATGGATCAAGCGCTTGCATCACCCCTGCCGTTGAGGGGATACGAGCTGTATGCCCTGTATGCAGGCGAGATTCTGTATCGTCTCGGACGTTTCGAGGAATCCCGAGCCCAATTCGAGAGTCTTCGAGACAGGGATATCCCGGAGGATCTGAAATCCGAGATCGATCGTGGAATCGCATGGAATCTCTACACGATGAAGAATTGGAAGGATGCTGCGACAGCTTTCGGAGGATTCGCACGTCAGTATGCCAAATCGAGATACCGCCCCGAAGCACTGCTCCGACAGGCGGAGTGTCTGTTCAACATGCAGGATTATGAAACTGCTCGAGTTCGGTTTGCCGGTTTGATCGAGCAGTATCCGATCCATCCCGAAGCTCTCGAAGCCCGTCTTCTCATGGCGCAGATCGATGGGATCCAAGGCCGGCATGAGGACGCGATCGCGACTCTCGACAATGCGCTGCGAATGGCATCTCAACCGCGCGATCGTCAGAGAATACGGATGTTACTTGGCGACATGGAGCGGAATCGAGGCGACTTCAGTCGAGCAGCGGAAACGTATCGCACCGCATATCTCGATCACCCCGAAAGTGACTTGGCCCCTGCTGCGCTGATCAAGCAGGCGGACTGCATCTACAGTTTGGAGGATTACACGCTCGCGGTTTCGATTTACCGTCAGATCATCGACCGTTTTCCGACCGCACCGGAAGCCGCCACTGCACAATACTCACTTGGACTCACCTACTTCCAGACAAACCGCCTCGATGAGTATCTCAAGGAATGCCAGGAAATCGCACGGAATCATCCCGGAACCCCTCAAGCTGCTCTGGCGCTGTCCGGAGCCGTCGATGTGCTGATCGATCAGAAGCGATACGACGAGGCGATCGCTATCTATCGCCGGATGGTGGATGATCCGAACCCGGAGACAGACAGGAACAGTATCCACTTCAAGTTGGCAAAACTCTACGCGGAAGCCGGTCGAACGCCGGAAGCGTCCGAGGAATACCGGCATCTGATGGAGCAATCCGATGCCGGCCTCTACGCCGCGGATGCAGCGATGGAGTTGAGCGACATAGAAGCTGCTGCGGGGCATGTTGAGGAGGCCAACCGGTTGCTGCAATGGGTGATCGAGCATGCACCGAATCACCCGCGCATCAGCGCAGTGCTGCTTCGAGCCGGTCGGGTCGCATTCGAAGCCGGTCAATACGCATCAGCATCCCAGTACCTGCAGCGACTGGTCGAGCAATTCCCGGGAGCGGAACAGCGGGAGCAGGCATGGTTGATGCTCGCCTTGATCGGAGTCGAGACCGGTCGTTGCGCTGAGCATCAGATTTGGCTGGAGCAGGCATCGAGGTCTGCTGACAGGTCCATTCAGGCCAGAACTGTTCTGATCAAGGCCCGATGCCTCGAAAACGACCATCTTCAAGACGATGCGCTGCAGGAATATCTTAAAATTACCTACCTGTTTCATGATGTGCCGGAATGTGTTATTGAAGCAGCCCAGAGAGCAGGTGACATTTTAACGGCACAGAAGAAGCCAGATGATGCCGCGAAGATGTATGCAAAGGCGCGTTCGTTGCGGGAAGGAAACCCGGATTCTGCTTCGGATACAGTGCCCACACCGTCCGCGAAACCGGCGAAAGAAGAGAAGAAATCAAAGAACAGTCCGGGCAAACCGAGTAAGGGTTCGTCCAAGACCGGAAAGTCCACGAAGAAGGGCCAGAAATAGGAGACGACGACCGATGAATTTTCTCAGTACAGTCATCAAAGGTGGACCGCTGATGATCCCGATCACACTATGTTCGATCATCATGCTTGCTGTCGCGCTCGAGCGCTGGTATCGGCTGAGAAAGCAGCGGATTCTTCCTGAACCGCTGGTACAACGGGTTCTGGAAATGCTCAGACGACGGCGGTTGACGGCCGCGATTGAAGTGTGCAATGCACATGACGAGATCGGTGCATCGGTTATTCGCGCCGGATTGAACAAGGCCGGTGCCGGGCGCGAGGTTATCCGGGAAAGCTTTGAAAACGCTGGACGGATCGCCTATCAGGAACTCACGCGGGGTCTGGGTGTATTGGCCACCGTCGCGAGCATCTCTCCGCTCCTGGGATTGATGGGTACCGTCACGGGTTTGATTCGTGCATTCCGCGTGATCTCATCCCAGGGCATCGGCGATCCGCAGGCATTATCCGGCGGTATTTCCGAAGCGCTGATCACCACCGTCGCAGGACTCATCGTCGCCATTCCCACACTCGTCGTGCATAACTACTTCGCCCGTCGCGTCGAACGCATCAATCTGGAGATGGAGCAAACTGTTTCGGATATACTGGATCAATTGACTCTCGGTGGTCCACTCGACAGCGGAATGGACGATCTATGAAGTTCAAAACGGATTCAGCATTGCTGCCGAAGATCGACATCACTCCGCTGATCGATGTTATTCTGATGCTCGTTATATTTTTCATGATCACAACGACCTTCATTTCGTTTCCAGGTGTTATGGTCAAGCTTCCGTTATCGAGTTCGACGACCATCACAACCCCTCAGGGCGCGCAGGTGCTGATCACGGCGAATGGAGAACTGTATTTTCAGCAGTATCGGGTGACAATCACGGAGATGTACGATCTGATGCGTAAACATGGTGACAAAAGCATTCTGATTATAAAGGCGGACAAGGCTGTGTCTCATGGACAGGTCGTCGAAGTTATGGACCACGCCAAGCGTGCCGGATTTGACCGCCTTTCGATCGCAACGACCAATTTAACCGAATCGAAACCGGCAAGGAAAAAGTAGCTGATGAGCGGATCCGATCGCATCCGATTCAATTGCTACGCGGCCTCGGTCGCCATGCATGTGCTTCTGTTGATCTTGTTGCCTGGTCTTTCGAGTATCGCACCGGTCATGTCATCACCTCCAATTGAAGTCGAGTTGATACCGTTTCAGGAGGAGATCGAACTGGGTTCCACGAAAATCCAACCGGCAGAATCCCCCAACAAGGCGAATGCTGAGGATGAGAAGAAGAACAATAAAAAGGACACCCAATCCTCGGCTTCTTTCTCCGCCCCTCCCCTGAATCTTCCTAAACATGCATCCTCGGGGGGCGAACAGCCCGAACTATCGACTCAATCATTGCCGGGCATCGAGATTCCAAAGCAGGCTGGTGAGTTGATTGCACCCGAAATCAAGCCACTCGAACCGAGTAAGATCAAGGATTTGCAGGCTTCGATCCCCGAGAAACCGCCTGAGTTTGCCTGGTTACCCGACAACCGGACATCGGAAGCACCGCGAAGCGAAAAGGCGACGGATTCATTCGCGATTGAAGGACCGGTTGCGAAACGCCGCGTAACCTATCAGCCTCCGCCACCGGAAATCATCACCACGTCAGCCGTCACGCTGCGACTGAAATTCTGGGTTCACCCCGATGGTACGGTCGGCCGTATCGTACCGCTCGTTCGGGCAGACGCGGAAATCGAAAAGATCGCGATCACTTTCCTGGAAAAATGGCGATTTGAACCTGTCCGCAAGGATCTCGGCGACCAGTGGGGTATTCTACCGATCCAGCTCAAACTGCAGTGATACCAGGAGTGCCCTCACTCAGTTCAGCATGTGCTGAACCTTGCGATTCAAGGAATCGATATTGAGCGAATTCAGGATGCGGATGGCTTCTTCCTTGTGGCCCGTGGCCAGAAGCAGCACGACAGCATCCTGAAACACCTGCAGTCGGTCTTTGGATTCGAAGAAGGCGGGGCGTTGCGCGGTTTCAACATTAGCCGCAGCGTAATGAATCCACTTCATCGCAGTTTCATAGGCCTCTCCGGCTTCCAGAATGCGTTGCTGCGAGTGATAGAGTCGGCCAAGAGCGTGATAGGTACGCCAGAGGAACCGGGGATATCCAAGAGAATCGGCGATGCTCACCGCTTTTTCACGCGCATCTACGGCCTGGTCTTCTTGCCTGAGTTTACGGAAAACATGGCCGAGCAGAAGGTTGGATTCAAGATCGACGAGAGGGGAGCGTCCTTCCGGGAAGTAGCCGATCATCCGACGCATCAGTTCATGCGCATTATCGAATCGCCCGTTTTCATTTTCCAGTTCAGCACGTCGATGCAGGATTTGCGCGAGATAGATCAGGTTGGGCAATGGCATCGAAAGAGTCTCGGCGTCATCCAGACATCGTACCGCTTTTTCGAGCATGCCCTGAACACTGAAGATACGCGCACGGATCAATAACTGTTCGATCTGATCGATCGGTGAAACATTGACGTCCTGGGCTATCTCAATTGCTTGTCTCACCAGATCGCGCGCCTGCTCCGTCTGGCCGAGATGCATCATGAGATTGGCGTAGGCGATGAGAATCGTATGTTCGAGATGCCGGTCCTGGAGGTTGCGAGCTCCGGCGAGTGCATCAGTATAGCAAAGAAGCGCTTGTTTATAGTCAGAAAGAATGTCATAGCACTGCCCCATCCCGAATATACTCAGTGTCATCATATCGAGTCGGTTAGAATCTTCCGCCAACCGGAGTGATTCCATGAAAAACCGGTGTGCTTCGTTGTATTCCAATTTGAACTGGCAATTCAATCCGATCCGGTAACAGGTTATGCCCAGCCATGCATCGAGATTGTTAGTGCGGGCGATATCGAGAGCTTCCGTGTATTTTTCGAGTGCGTTGTCATATTCGCCGAGTTGTAGATATGCGCCTGCCAGATTGTGAAGGCTCGCCATCTCCCCTGCTCCGCTGTGGAATTCTCGATCGAGAAGCAAGGCTTTGTTATAAAACTTGGCGGCTTGTCGCACATCATCCGTCAGACGATGAGCGGTTCCGATATTTGAATACGCCGAGGCCATTGATTTGCGGTCATTGGTATCGAGATAGACACGGAGGGCTTCCGACCAACTGTCGATGGCGGCCTGATACATCTTCTGATCGAAGTAAAGGAATCCAAGTTCCTCGAGAGTCGCGGCTTCGGCCTGTGAGTTTTCGTCGGCACGATCGGATTTGAGTTGCTTTTCGAGCGTTTTGATTTTCTTGCGAAAATGCCGATCAACGGATTGATTCGTTTGTCGGGATCCGAAGAGTCTGGACAGAAAATCCATTGAGATACTCGATCCGTTTGCCTCAGAACGGGATGTTGTCGGACGAGGCCGATGGTGAGAAATCGTCCTGGTATGAGGGTTCGTCCGGACCTGATGCATAATGATTCATCGGATCGTAGGTATCATCTGCAGGAGCGGGTGCAGGATAGGACTCTCTTGAAGAGGATGGTTTGGACTCGCCCTGGCGTGGAGACAGATTTTCTAGCTCGCGAATTACGACCTCGATCTTGCTTCGCTTGGATCCGTCCTGTGCTTTCCATTCCTGGTAGTCGAGACTGCCGCGGATTGCGACTTTGCTGCCCTTCCGAAGGAATCGTTCGCAGGTATCTGCCTGGCGATCCCATGCGGTGCAAGTGATCCACATGGTCTTTTCGATCCATTCTCCGGTAGGTCCGCGGCGGGCTTGATGAACGGCGAGATTGAACTTGGCAACTTTTTTTCCAGTCTGCACGGAGCGAATTTCGGGGTCACCCCCGAGATTTCCGATCAGGAACACTGAGTTAAACATGGGAAGCCTCCTTTTCGGCTGATTCAAGCATTCAGTTTATCAGAGGTTTTCGGATGGCGGCAACGCTTTTGATTCATCGAGGTCCAAGATTTCGGAAAAAATCGCGATCCATCGATCCCGTCGAGCATCGGTCAGTGAGAGAAGCCGATCGAGGAAACTTCGTAACGCATTGTTTTTATTGATTTCATATTGCTCAAGTCGCAACTTTTTCAGGACTTCTGCGATTCGGGGAGTGAGTTTTGATTCGAGAATTCCGGCGAGATAGAGATCAACGAGGTTACAGTGGAGTATTTCGGCGAGTTTTTCGATGAATCGAGGCGAGGGATCGAGGCCGCCTTTTTCCAGTTTTGCAATGTAAGCGCCGGTGACCTCGAGCTGATCCGCGAGTGCTCCTTGAGTGATTCCAAGCGTAACTCGTTGATATTTAATAATTTCATGAAAAGATCCGGGATTCACGCCTCATCCCTCCCTTAACTGATCAGTTAAATTTCAACCAACCCGTTGGTTGTTCGGTTTAGATTATAACCAACTAGTTGGTTGATTTCAACATGGGCCCGCGAGCAAATGCAACTTTTTTGTTGACTTTACTATTTAATTAACGCCTTATTTTTATTGAATGTTTTGAGATTGCCGGGCGCGGTCTTTTTGAAAACCTTGACAGTATTTTTGTTGACTTATTGTCTATAGGGATATATCTATATATATAGTTTGAACATATTAATCCGGTCACAACTAATGGTAGGAACGAACGCGTTTTTCGGGAGGGGGATATGACGAAGTTGTTCATGGATGAGACTGAGGTTGTGAGTGCGGTGCATCCGGTCAATTGGATTTCAGTGGGAGACGATGCGTTCCAGGCAACGACCTGTTTACCGAAAGAGTATTGGGACCAAGCAGACAAGGCAGGATTTCTGGGTATTGATCGAGCCGAGAGCGGTTATGAGGGATTGGATGTTCTCCCCGGTGGCAACGCCGCTCTTTATCTCCCGGTTCCTTCCCGTAACTATGATACGATCCTCGCTGAAAATGCGCTGTCACAGTATATCAATCAACTGACGGATCTCCTGGAAGGCACACGCCTGAACGCATTGCTGGCTTTTCTCGGAAAGTCCTTCCCCTCCGGAATCACGCCGAGTCTTGCCAGATTGTCTCAACAGCAAGGTGCCGTCACCGTCGCCGTTGTATCGCTTCCGCATCCCGACGAAGGTCGGAAACATGTGCTTCAGTCAGAATTTGCCCTGAAGGAAACGCAGTCGAATGTGGACGCGACCTGCACGCTGTCTCTGGAGACCATGTGTGATGACCAGCCCCAGGGAATTTCAATGACGGAACTCGAAAACCGAATCTACATTCTGTTCAATCGCGCCATGCGTGGGATCGTCGATCTGACGACCTTCCCCGGGTTTCGTGCCCCGCTGGTCGATGATGTGGTGGGATTCTTTCGAGGCGCTGGAGAAATCCTGTACGGGCATTCAACGATCAAGCAGGGGTCCAAGGGTACGCTCGAGGCGATCACACATGCGCTGAGAAACCCTTATGATGACCGCCGGAGTTTCGAGGGTGCTGACGAAGTCCTCGTCTCGGTCTGTCTGGGATCGGAAGAACTCGAACAAACCTGTTATCGAAGCATTGGACGCTACTGTCGCAATCTGCTCGGGAATAGCACAGAAGTCCGGGTCGGCTGCTTCCGATCGGTGCTAGCCACCGAGGAACCATGGATTGCTGTATATGGCCGTGGAGCTCGTGAAGTGAGACTGTCAGGGTTCGAGTACCCTCTTTCACAACCGCCACACCCCGCCAAATCACCGGCTCGTCTGCCAGCCTATTACCGAAAGTTCTACGGGCAGTCCATCGGCGGTTCACTGAGTTGAAGCACGGATCGCGTTATCCCAGAGCCAGGCCTTTTTTCTTTCTCTTCGGCCTGATTGTGCTTGCTTCACTGGTCGGATATTCCTTCTATCGCGCGGTGCTCCAAACTGATAAAGAACTCAAAACCGCTCAGGGGTCTGTTCAGAACCTGATCCAGTTTTACTGGGACGCCGAGGATATCACCTTTCCGTCGGGAGACCGCATTGTCGTCGACACTTCGGAAACCAACTCGCCATCAGAACCTTCCCCCTCCTCCACCGAGACACCGGCTGAAAGCCCCGTGCCGTGATTCAATCCGCCGATCTCAGACAGAAGTGGGTTCTCATTATTTTTACCTGCGTGGCTGCTTTCGCCATTTTACGTCTCTTTCAATTTTCCATTCTCGAACATGACGAGTGGACCGACCTGGTCAACGCTCAGATTTTCCGCGAATTCCGAGTCGAAGCGCAGAGGGGAAGAATCCTATCGAGCGACCCCACGGTTGTTCTGGCTGAGAGTGATGCGTGGGTTTCGATCGCAGCTGATACGCACGTGATTCGCACGACCCATAACGACGCGCGGGTTGCCCGAAGGCTTTCCAATGCTTTAGGTATGCCAGAAGAGGAAATCCTCTGCCGTCTGCACTCTAATCGGAATGCAGCCTGGATCAAACAGAACATTACACCGGACCAGTTCGCGGCTGTGTTCAAACTGCAGAATCAAGGTCTCCTGCCGGGTATTCAGTTCAAACGTGAAATCAAGCGATATTACCCCAACCACCCCAACGCCGCTTCACTTGTCGGATTCGCACTCGGAGAACGTGAGACCGGCTTCGATCCGCTCGGACCCTATAAAAACCTGCGTGGTATCGAGGGGATCGAAAGTTACTACAACAAGCTGCTATCGGGAGAAGTCGGGGTATACATCTATCGTGTAAACCGATTCGGAACTCCCGAACTCGAATCATTCGACGAGATCAAACCGATCCAGCGCGGCCATGATCTGCAGATCACCCTTGATCTGAACATCCATCGGATTGCACAGGAGGAGATCACGCGCGCGATGATCGAAAACAAAGCCAGATCTGCGATGGCGGTGGTGATGAATCCGCAGAATGGCGCGATCATTGCGGCGGCGAGTATCGAGCATTCTCCGGATGTAATGGAAGATCCCGAGCGCTTTTATGCGATGCCGGTCAACTGCTGGCCGGATTATCTCCGTCGAAATTTGGTCACAGCATCCGTATTCGAACCCGGGTCGGTCTGGAAGCCGATTGTCATGTCGGTCGCGCTTGAAAACAAATTGGTCAAGCCAACGGACTCCGTCGAATGGCGCGAACCGGTCGTACTCGGCGGGAAAGCCTTCATGGACTGGAAGAAATTCGGCCCCTCGCTAAAACTCGGCGAAGTGCTCACATACTCCTCCAACGTTGGGATCATCAATGTATCGAAGAAGATTTTCGCTGCCCTTGATAATCAGCGCATTGCGGATGAATTCAAACGGATGGGGTTTGGAAGACGTGCTCCGGCCGATTTCCCATGTCATCCTGCAGGAAAACTGCCTTATAAAAACTGGGGAATCATTTCGATCGGAGCGGTTGCGGAGGGATACGAACTGCAAGTCAGCCTGGCACAACTCGCCGGATTCTATTGCTCGATCGCCAACGGCGGATACCGGATCGTACCTCACTTCGGCACGCACGTCCTGGATCCGCGAACCGGAACTACGATTGAACACTTGTTTACCGAACCGCCGGAGCGGGTGATGTCCGGGGAGACGCAGCAGTTTATCCGCTCCGCAATGATGGATTGTATCGATCATGGCACCGGAAAGAAGGCTTCCCTGATCGACATGGGCGTCGTTGCAGCAGGCAAGACTGCCACGGCCAAACTGCTGGACAATGGGAGTTATGCATCCAACAAGTATCGAGCTTCTTTCGCCGGTTTTTTCCCGGCCCTCGAACCTCGGTATGTTATCGCGATTTCCGTCGAGGATCCCAGGGCCAAGGGATACTATGGCGGGGTTGTGGCTGCGCCGATATTCAATGCCATTGCGATGCGAATTCTAACGGAAGTGGATGGACTGACCGGCCCGTTTCCTCCTCCTCCGGAGGTGACCAATGCTCAGAGTCTTTAAGTTGGCAGACCCTTGGCTGGTTTTCACTCTGATCAGCATGATCATGCTCGGGCTGCTCGCCGTGATGAGCGCAGGTATTCATCTGAACAAGGACCCGTTTTTCTTTGCTATTCGACAGATTATCTTCATTCTCATGGGGATCCCCTTCTTTTTGCTCGGGGCGTTTTTCAACTACCAGAATTATCGATTTCGAACCTATCTGCCCTTTCTTCTCGGCATTTCCCTTCTGATCCTGGTCATTCTCTTCGGAGAACAAAGCTGGCTGTCCCTCGGGTTCGGATTCCATCTTCAGCCTTCGGAGTTCGCCAAGGTCATCATCATCATGTATCTGTCATATATGCTGTCGTTCGATCGGGGAGGTACGATCCGTTTCCTGCACGACTTTCTCCCGATGGCGGCCGTTTGCGGGATGTTAATCGGAGCTGTCATCCTGCAACCGGATTTCGGAACGGCCGCGATCATGATCCTGATCACCGGGTATATGCTATTCATCGGAGGCATTCCGATGAAATTTTTCACTCTTCCAGCGCTCGTTTTCACACCTCTCGCGGTGATTCTTCCTTTCAAGTATGACTATGTTGGGAGGCGGTTTACCGATTATTTCGACGTTTTGAAACCGGGCGTCGATCCTTCATCACTCGGATTCCATGTCCTCCAGTTCCATCTCGGGATCGGTTCCGGAGGATTACTCGGAACAGGTTATGCACAGGGGTTGATCAAACGATCGTTTTTACCCGCCAGCCATACCGATTCAATTTTTGCTGTCCTGACGGAAGAACTCGGATTTATCACCGGAGCAGTCGTCATTCTTCTCTTCCTCTGGCTCTTGATTCTCGGTGAGCGAACTGCGAGATTTACTCTGGATCGTTTCGGTGCGCTCCTGGCGCGCGGGATCGTTTTTTACATCTGTGCGCAGGCTTTTCTGAACTTGTGTGTCTGTCTGAGTCTGATTCCGAACACGGGGGTTACATTACCGTTTTTCTCGTATGGAGGTTCTTCGCTGATCATCACCATGTACGCCTACGGTATCCTCGTCAATATCTCATCCCAACGGCAACTCGTTCTCTCATGAGGGGGAGCTTCTTATGAAACGCTCGGGGAACATTCTGCTTATCGACGTGGGCAGCCATAAAATCCGGACCGCTGTATTCCAGTATACTTCGGATGGCGCGTGCACGCTGGACCATCATGTGGTCTCGGATTCAACCGGCTTCAACTGCGGCACAATCAGCGAGTACAGGCTCGCCGTGCAATCGCTCAAACACGCCGTCGATTCCACATTCGAACGGGCGGGTATCAAGAAAACCGACGAGGTTTGGGTTGGCCATTCAGGGAGTCATGTCCGCAGTGAGAATGTTTCGGAGGAGATCGAGCTGGCTCACAATCAACCGGTGACTGAACGGATCGAGAAGAAGATGCTTCAGAAGGCATCTGTCCGTGTCCCGAAAGATCATGAGCTTCTTCACTGCTTTCAGCGATGCACCCTGCTCGACGGAATCCCCCGTGAATCACCGTTGAATCTGATCGGCAACCAGCTCCACTCGAACTATCATGTGATCTATACCCGATTGCCTGTCGTCAATAATATCCGACGGGCGTTCAAAGACGTTGGACTCGATCTTACGCGTTTTCTGTTTAACGGTTACTCCGCCAGCATGAGCGTGCTCGAACCAAACGACAAGGCTCTCGGTTGTCTCCTGATCCATCTGGGAGCTTCTGCATGCGATTATATCGTTTTCCAGGAAGGCCGCCCCTATTTGTCAGGTTCGATCAATGAGGGCTGGAGCCGTCTGGTGAAGGACATCGCCATGGCAATCCATGTACCGCCTGAAGAAGCCGAACGGTTGATGCACCTGGAGGGTTCGACTTCTGAATTCGTGGAACGCGAGGAACAGGAAGTTCGCACCAAAACTCTGTTTGGAGACACGAAGGGGGTTAAACGCCGTAGCCTGAACCGAATCATGAGTTCCGCGGCGGACGATATTTTGGTTTCCATCCGTGACAATCTCAAGAGCACCCTGTGTCGTGCCCACCTGCCTGCGGGTGTTGTCTTGACCGGTGGCGCGGCTCTGACCAATGGCTTGGTCCGAACCGTCATGCATATTTTCGGAGTTCAGGCGCGGATCGGCCTACCCGTGTTCCCTCTCAACAGTTCACGCTTCGGACCCGAAGTCGCCCCGCTTGTTGGGTGCGCTTGCATTGCCGTTTCAGATCTGCAGATCAATCCAAATACACCGGACTCAACCGCTCCGATCCTGACGGCGATCAAGAGTGTCGGAAAGAAGCTGTTCCCGGGACCCAAGAATCCGAGCGAGCCGGAGGGCGAACCGGAATCGTAGGCGACCGAATCATCCGATTTTTTTCAATACTGATCCTAAAAAACGGCCTGTATGAGAGTGCTCGCATGCTGACACAGCTTCGGGTGTACCTTCCACCACCAGCCCTCCACCCTCATCGCCTCCCTCAGGCCCCAGATCAATGACCCAATCGGCATTCTTTACGACATCCATATTATGTTCAATAACAAGTACGGTATTGCCGAGATCCACCAATCGATGTAGAACTTTTAAGAGTTTGTGGATGTCATGCGGGTGGAGTCCGGTCGTCGGTTCGTCCAGGATGTACAGCGTCTTGCCGGTTTCATTCTTTGCGAGTTCACGTGAGAGTTTCACTCGCTGGGCTTCACCACCCGAGAGTGTCGGTGCGGGCTGGCCGAGTCGGATGTAATCCAGTCCCACATCCTGGAGGGTCCTCAGCACTTTGTGGATCGCGGGGATCTTCGCAAATAAATCGATGGCTTCTCTGACCTCGAGATCCAGAACGTCTGATATTGAAAGTCCCCTGAATTTGACTTCCAGAGTTTCCTGATTGAATCGCTTCCCTTTGCACACTTCGCATGTCACGAAAACATCGGGCAGGAAATGCATCTCGATCCGCTTGACACCATCCCCCTGACACGCCTCGCACCTTCCTCCCTTGACGTTGAAACTGAAACGCCCCGGACTGTAACCTCTCATCTTGGCTTCGGGAAGCTGAGCAAACAATGTCCGGATCGGACCAAAGACAGATGTGTATGTGGCCGGATTCGATCGTGGTGTTCGTCCGATTGGTTGTTGAGTGATTTCGATCAACCGATCGATGTATTCGATCCCTTCAATCCGGCGATGCCGACCGACTTTCCTGATCGATCCATGCAGTTCCGCTGCCACCGCTCGATACAGAATATGATTGACCAGCGTGCTTTTTCCTGATCCGGATACGCCTGTGACACAGACAAATCGGCCGAGTGGAATGTCCACGGAAATATCCTTGAGATTGTGTTCAGATGCGCCGATGATTCGGATTTTCTTCCCGTTTCCGTTGCGGCGGCGCTCAGGTGTATCAATCGATAGTCTCCCAGAGAGATATGCTCCGGTGAGCGATGCGTCACACCGGATGAGGTCCTGATATGGACCCGAGGCAACGACCAGGCCGCCTTCATGCCCCGCTCCTGGACCCATATCGACGATGTAATCCGCCCGGCGAATCGTCTCGAGATCATGTTCGACGACAATCACAGAGTTGCCGATATCCCGAAGACGAGCCAATGTGGACAGGAGACGGGAAGTATCGCGGGAGTGCAAACCGATGGAGGGCTCATCAAGAATGTACATGACCCCCACCAATCCGCTCCCGATCTGAGAAGCCAGGCGGATACGCTGTGCTTCTCCACCGGAAAGAGTGGGAGCCTGGCGATCCAGAGTCAGATAGTGCAGACCGACATCTTTGAGGAAACTCAGGCGACTGCACACTTCCTTGAAAATTTCGCCAGCTATCGCTTGTTCAGTTTGAGACAACGCAAGCTGTTCGATCCATGCGATCAGGTTCTGAACCGACATGCGCGACAGATCGACGATGGATCGGCTATGGAACAAAACCGATCGGGCGTCGCAACTCAAACGCGTTCCCTGACATTCCGGACATGTAATGTTGCTGATGAACTGCCCATACCATTTTCGCATTCCCTCGCTTTTTGTTTGAAGATACAAACGAGCGATTTCCGGGAGAATTCCCGGCCAGGCGATGGCGACTCTGGCATGCTGAGTCCGTTCCGTTTTCCTGAGATCCCGTCCGCCGTACAGAATGACGTTCCTGACGAGATCGGGCAGATCCTGCCATGGAGTATCCAGCGTGAACTCGAGTTCCGACGCGATGGCTCTCAGCTTTCGAATATTCCATCCCATCGGATTCTGCTCGATGCTACCAATAAACTTGACCGCACCTTTTGCCAATGACAGACGGGGATCCTTGATGATGAGTTCGGGATCGGGATAGAGATGTGTTCCGAGACCGCTGCAGACCGGGCACATCCCCAGGGGCGAGTTGAATGAAAACCGCTGAGGTGACATCGGCGGAAAACTGCGTCCGCATGACAGGCAAGCAGCATTTTCACTGAATAGCTGCTCCTCCCCTTCCAGAACAATTACCCGCAACAACCCGTCACTCACCTTCAGTGCTGTCTCGACTGAATCCGTCATTCGCGTCCGGATATCAGGCTTTATAATGAGTCGATCGATGATGATGTCGATGGTGTGCTTCTTTTTCTTGTTCAGTTGGATCGGGGTATCCAGATCGAGGATCTCACCGTCGATCCTCGCCCGCACAAATCCATCCCGCTGCGCCTTTTCAATGATGTCCCGGTGCTCACCCTTCCTGTTCTGGACGACCGGTGCGGCTATCATGATCCGAGTCTGATCAGGATAGGCCAGGATGGACTCCACCATCTGTTGCGCGGATTGTGTGGCGATGGGTTGCCAGCAATCCGGGCAATACTGAACACCGGTCCGGGCAAAAAGGACACGGAGATAATCGAAAATCTCGGTAACCGTACCGACCGTCGATCGGGGATTGTGTCCCGCAGTTTTCTGCTCGATTGAAATGGCCGGAGACAAACCGCTGATGTAGTCAACCTGAGGTTTTTCCATCTGACCTAGGAATTGCCGTGCGTATGACGACAACGACTCGACATAACGTCTCTGACCTTCGGCATACAGTGTATCGAAAGCCAATGAGGATTTACCGGATCCCGATACACCTGTGATGACAACGAGGCGTCCACGAGGTATTTCGAGGTCGATCCCCCGTAAATTATGCTCCCGAGCACCTTGAATAATGATTTTTCCAGTTATATCGTTCATGGGTATTGTTCCTTCCGATCGAGCCCGTTCGGAACTCTATCGGCAAGACAGCATCGAGTCAACGAAAAAGCGAACGAAAGGCGAACACCGAGCGCGCAGATGCCGGGTTTTATATGCACACCCATCGCGCCGAACCGCATCCGGATCAATTCTTCATGAAGAACACCCCCATCCAATGCGCATTGAAAGAAATCCTCCATCGGCACTTTGCGATCGGGGATTCCCCGGAGTCGATCGAAGACGACTTCGATTTCCTCACGTCAGGTACTGCTCTCGATTCAGTCGAACTGCTGGAACTTGCGATCGCCATCGAACAACGATTCCACCTTACACTCTCATCCGAAGATGTCTCGATCGAGCTGTTCTCGTCGCTGCCCAGTCTCACTCGTTTCATCACATCGAGGATCCAGGATGCTTCGATCTGACAGGCGGGTCGCGGTCACCGGGTTGGGTCTCGTGACCAGTCTCGGCCAGTCGACTGATTCGACCTGGAGGAACTTGCTGCGCGGCGAGTGCGGAATCCGGGATGTCACTCGATTCGACACAACTGGTTTTCCTTCTGGAAGAGCAGCCGAGATTCCGTTATCGATCGTGACCGACCTCAATGTTCAATTTGAACAACCCTTGCCCTTGATCGATCTGCTCGCTGTCTCGGCTTTCCGGGAAGCGCTTGCGGACTCCCAATTGCCAATCGATCCCGCCATCCCCTCCGGACTGGTCTTCGGCGGAGGATCTGGAGCTTTCGTTCCGGTCGAATCCGAATTGATCTTTTCGGATTCTATGCCTTCGGATCCGGGTGATTCCGATCGGAATTTTTTCAACCCGGCTTCACCTGCGGAGCGAATCCGATCGATGCATCCCGGTCTGAGTCGACATCTCGTGCCATTGACTGCCTGTTCGAGTGCATCTGTCGCGATTGGATTTGCGTTCGATGCCGTCAGAACCGGCATCTGGGAGTATGCTTTTGCTGGAGGTGCCGATGTGATCTCCAGGCTCTGTTTCGGCGGGTTCAATACCCTCAGGGCAATGGATCCGGACTGTTGTAAACCCTTCGATCAGCGGCGCATCGGGATGTCCCTGGGAGAAGGTGCGGGAGTATTGGTGCTGGAGTCGCTCGACCGCGCCCAGGCGCGTCATGCTCGGATCCATGCCGAATTGATCGGATATGGATTAACTTCAGACGCATTTCACATGACAACGCCGGATGCGACGGGACGAACCTGGGCGAGGTGTCTGTCGACGGCGCTTGCCTCCTCTCGCTGTCCGCCTGAATCCGTTCATTACATCAATGCACACGGCACGGGAACACCTCTGAATGACTCAGCCGAGACAGCCGCAATTCGCCTCGCATTCGGAACGCATGCCGATCGGATCGGCATCAGTTCTACCAAATCGATGGTCGGACACTGTCAGTTTTCTGCTGGGGCCGTCGAGGCGGTCATCACAGCGCTGGCCGTCCGCGATCAGATCATGCCCCCCACCATTCATCTCGAATCCCCGGACCCCTTGTGTGACCTGGACTATGTGGCCCATATCGCCAGACCGTCGAGGATCGATGTTGCGGGCAGTTCGAGTTTCGGATTCGGGGGGAGCAGTGTGATGCTGCTGTTCGGGAGAGTCGACGTGTGAAACGGTATTGTATTCTTGGGAGGGGCTGCATCTGCCGACAGGGGAAATCACCTGCCGAGCTTGTGAATCCATCTCGCACGATGGTACCGCAGAACGGGAAGATTGATGTTCGATCCATGATTGATTCCGGATGGGCCAGGCGACTCGATCCGACATCACTGCTCGCTTGCGCGGCGATTCGAGCCGCCCTCGCCGAGGCCGGCAATCCGCAATCAAGACGCCCTGATCGTACTGGAATTGTGCTCGGATCCCGAACAGCTGGTCTCGGGATGTCTATCGATTACACCGCACAACTGTGTGAACTCGGTTCAGACCTGGCCTCGCCGATGCTCTTCACCAACACCGTGCTCAATGCCCCGGCCAGTCATGCCTCCATCCTGATGGGAATCACCGGTTCGAGTTTCTCATGTTTTGCGCATGAGACTGCCTCTTCAGAGGCGATATGGGCTGCGGTACGGATGCTGGATTTCGGGCGGATGGATCTGGTGATAACAGGAGGTGTCGATGGAGCGCATCCCCGTATCCCTCCCCAGATTGCTGAAGACGGAGCGGGGATTGTTGTCTTGATGCCGGAAGACATCTGTCCGGTTGAAGCACGTATCTTCGGCCGGATCTCCGGGATTGTGAGTGAACAATCGAAGTGGGAGAGATTGCCGGAGACACTGCCTGATTTGATCGGACGAATCTGG
Organism: uncultured bacterium; assembly: GCA_964472395.1. GTDB lineage: Bacteria > CSSED10-310 > CSSED10-310 > CSSED10-310 > CALFER01 > CALFER01. The sequence continues at coordinate 21,671 of CAYYMM010000066.1, forward strand.
AGGGCGTATGCACCGAGCAGTTCGTTTTTAGGTAGAATTCTGATTTCGATTCCGGAAATCGAAGACGGCACGGGGGAGCGGATAAGTCGCGCGCTAACGGAGGATCCCATTCTGGGAACCGGATCGGTTGAGTGCAGGCCGAGTTGTTTTGGTCGAGGCTCTTTCGGCGGTGTAATGGATCTGATTTTTGCTACCGAATGCCTGGGTGGAAACTGGCCGGACGGCGCCAGGGCGACGGAGGCGGTTCTGGTGGACATCTCAAGTGATGGATCCTGCAACAGCATGATTCTGACAAGTTGATCGTTGACACCATCTAAGAATTTATGAAATATATAGTTTTAACCTGATTGCAGGTTCGCGTTGATCGAACGCTCACATCAATTTTTAAAGGAGGTACACCTTGGCTAAGTATCGGATTGCATGGCTTCCCGGAGATGGAATCGGAATTGAAGTTCTAGAAGCTGCGAAGATCGTGCTCGACAAGGTCAAACTGGATGCGGAATACATTCATGGCGACATCGGTTGGGAGTTCTGGTGCAAGGAAGGCGATGCGTTCCCGCAACGCACGATCGATTTGCTGGGTAATGTGCATGCCGCGATGTTCGGTGCGATCACGTCGAAACCGGTGAAAACAGCCGCAGCGGAACTGGTGCCTGAACTCCGGGATAAGGGATTGACCTATCGATCCCCGATCGTCCGGATGCGTCAGCTTTTTGATCTGTATATTTGCCTGCGTCCTTGCAAAGGTTATGCGGGCAATCCGCTCAATTTTAAAGAAAACATTGATCTGGTCGTGTTTCGTGAGAACACGGAAGATCTCTATGCGGGGGTCGAGTTCAATCCCTGTCATCCGGAACTGGCCGAGGTTCTGAACAAGATCTCGAAACCCTTCGGTGCGTTCGGTAAACTGCCTCTCGACCAGTATGCCGTATCGTGCAAAATCAACACGAAGAAGGGATCCGAGAGAATAGTACGGGCTGCATTCGAGTTCGCGCGGAAATTCGATCGCAAAAAGGTAACGATCGTGCACAAGGCGAATGTTGTTCGAGCGACGGATGGGCTTTTCCTCGAGATGGCGAAAGAAGTCGCCAAGGATTTCCCTGATATTCAGATGGACGATGCGAACATCGATGCGATGACCATGTGGTTGCTGAAGAATCCCTTCAACTACGATGTAATCGTCGCCCCCAACCTCTACGGCGATATCATTTCCGATCTCTGCGCCCAGATGGTCGGCGGCCTGGGATTCGGATGTTCAGGCAACATCGGCGAGAAACTCGCAGTCTTTGAACCGACCCATGGATCGGCGCCCAAGTATGCGGGTCAGTATAAGGTCAACCCCATCGCGACGATTCTCGCGGCGAAAATGATGCTGGACTGGCTGGGTGAGAAGGATGCCGGTACTGCCATCGAGGCTGCGACGGCAGCGGTGATTCAGGAAGGCAAGGTTCGCACGTACGATATGGGTGGCGCGGGCAAAACGCTTGAAATGGCGGACGCTATCGCCAAGAAACTCTAGTCTACAAGGAGTCAACGATATGGGTATGACAATCGTTCAGAAAATTCTCGCCCGGGCATCCGGAAAGAAATCCGTGGACATCGGCGATGTCCTGGAGCCACGCGTCGATGTCGCGATGTCGCATGAAAACGGAGCGCTCGTCATCAATCAATTCAATGAGATCTATCAGGGCACGGGTATCCCTGCCAAAGTATGGGATCCCTCGCGCATCGTCATCATTCTGGATCATCGGGTTCCCGCGGAAACCTCGAAAACCGCGACCAATCAGAAGAAGATCCGGGAATTCATCGCAGCTCAGGGTATCCCGAATTTTCACGACATCCGTGGTGATGAAGGCGGTATCTGCCATCAGATCCTCCCGGAAAACGGCTATATCCGACCGGGATATGTTGTGGTGGGAACCGACAGTCATACGACGAGTCACGGAGCGCTCGGGGCATTTTCATTCGGAATCGGCGCAACGGAGATGGCTAGTGTATGGGCTCTCGGAACCGCGCTCAATGTTGAGGTGCCCGGCACCATTAAAGTGGTCGTCTCGGGACGCTTCCCACGTCGAGTCGGCGCGAAGGACCTGATCCTGCATCTGATCGGGATGATTTCCGCTGAAGGTGCGAATTTCAAGGTAATCGAGTTTCACGGAAAGACGATTTCGAGGATGTCGACATCAGGCCGTCTGGTTCTTTGCAACATGTCGGTCGAGGCAGGGGCGACAAGTGGAATCGTGCCAGCGGACGAGGAAACGGTGCGGTATTTGCGCGAAGTGGCCGGTGTCAAGGGCAAACTCGACCTGGTCACACCGGATTCATCCGCCAAGTATGATGAAGTGATCGAAATCGATGTATCGAAACTGGCTCCTCAGATCGCATGTCCGCATACCGTCGACAACGTCAAATCGGTAAAGGAAGTCGAGGGAGTCAAACTGAATCAGATCGTGATCGGTTCATGTACAAACGGCCGACTGGATGATCTCGAAGCCGCCGCGAAAATCGTCAAGGGACACAAAATCGCGAAGAACGTTCGGATGCTGATATTCCCTGCCACTTGGCGTATCTATCGTGACGCACTGAAGAAGGGCATCCTGACCACACTGGTCGATTCCGGCGCTGTCATCATCAATCCGGGTTGCGGCTGTTGCCTGGGTGTCCATCAAGGCGCGCTTGGAGACGGCGAAGTCGCACTGGCGACCACCAATCGCAACTTCAAGGGCCGCATGGGCAACCCCAAAGGCGAAGTCTATCTCTGTTCACCTGCGACTGCTGCCGCGAGCGCCCTGACCGGTGTCATTACCGATCCCACAAAAGGAGAATGACCATGTCCAAAATCGTGTTTAAAGTCGGCGACGATATCTCCACGGATGTGATTTATCCCGGCCGCTTCATGGCGACGGTCCTTCCGACCGAAACCCCCCAGTTCGCCTTCGCGGATTACACTGAATTCAACACGCAGTTGAAGAATAAAACCTTCCCGCCAAACAGCATCATTCTCGGCGGCGCTAATTTCGGCTGCGGTTCCTCCCGCGAACAAGCCGCCTCGACACTCAAGGGGCATGAACTCATCATCATCGCGAAGGGCTTTTCCCGGATCTTCATCCAGAATGCTATCAATCTTGGCCTCCGCACCATCATCTGCCCAGAAATCGAGGGTGAGTTGAACGATGAGATTGAGATCAAGGAAAACAAACTGACAAACATGCGCACGAAGAAGACTTATGAAATCGTGCCATTACCCAAGGCCCGCCAGGCGATCGTCGATGCTGGCGGTCTGATCGAATATACTCGTCGACGCGTGCTCGAAAAACACGCCAAGTAATCCGCACCGATTCGGTGTAACTCATAGACAGGCGGGATGTTCCCGCCTGTTCTGTTTTCCACGGTTATCGAGCCAGTCTCAGGATATCGGAGTCGATGTCGCGGATTCGCCGTCTGAAAAAGAGGCTGTATGCATCGAGCAGTTCCGCTTCGGTAAAGTAGCGACGCTGAATGGCCAGCGCATTTTCGATTCGCCGCCGATTCAGGAATACCTCTTTGAGAAATCGGAAGTAGATCGCTTGAAACGCCCGGTTCGGGATCGTGGGAGTACCGCTGTGACTGATGTCATGATAGGCCTCGTCATAGGCCTGGTCCGCGCGCGCCACATCGAAGCCATGCGCTTTCGCCATATCATAGATATCTGTATCCGGATAATATTTGACGGAAAAGAACATCGGAAGAACGATCCGGTCGAATCGGGCAACAAAGTCGATGGTCGCCTGTGCCTCCTCCACGGTCTCGGAGGGAAATCCGATCATGAAGCAAACCGATACCATGATGGCGCGATCGCATGCATGGTGGATATTGCGTTCCAGAATATCCAGCCGATTGAACTTCCGAATCAGCGTCTGAATGCGCGGAGTCGCAGTCTCTAGGGCGAATGTCATGGCGACAGTGCCCGCGTCGACCAGAGCATCGATCAGATCCGGGGTCAACCGATCCCCTCGCACGCCATTGGCAAAATAAAGTCTGACTTTCAGATCCCGGCTGCGCATGGCATCACAAAAACGAGTGACGCGAGGGATGTCCATGTTGAAATTGTCGTCGATGAAATAGAAATCTTCGATCCCCTGATGGTCATGCAAGCGCGCTATTTCATCGACAACCCGTTCGGCGCTCCGCATCCGGAAACGTCTCCCGAAGATGTTGTGACAGTACGCGCATTCGAACGGACACCCTCTGGATGAGAGGATCACAGCCTGCCGTCTGCGGTTGTAACCGTAGGTCAGGAAACGACTGTATCGATCGGGGTCGATCAATGAGTAATCCGGATCCTGCAGCGAGTCGAGATCTTCGATGAAGGAGCGCGGTGGATTCTGAACGAACGTGCCTGTCACCGGGTCGAGAAAGGCGGTCCCCTCCAGGTGATGGAATTCCGTCCCGTCCAGGATACACCGAACGATCTCGCAAAAGGTGATCTCCCCTTCTCCGATGACCACACAATCCAGATTCCGATCGCTCAGAGCTTCGCAAGGCGATGATGTTGAATAAGGGCCTCCGCCTATCACGATCCGAACCCCTTCCGCTCGTGCGATCCGAGCCGCTTCATGGAACTCGTGCCGATAGATGTGAAGCCCGCGGATCCCGATCAGATCCGGATGTATCTGACGGA
>CAYYMM010000067.1:0-25833 GCA_964472395.1 uncultured bacterium
AAGCTCCCACTCATACGCGGACGCCGACTCCGTCATCCACGCCCACCTCTATCCCTACGAACCCGGCGACTGCCACGCCTTCTCAGACAGCAACGATCCCGACTCCCACCTCAACCGGAACAGGCGTATCCACACCTTCTCCAACTGCCACCGCGACTCCGCCGGTGCCGACCCCCACCTCTCAACCGACCGAAACTCCGATACCGACCTCGACACCCGAGCCTTCCTGCGATGTGACCGGAGCGACAATCTGGATGCCGTCCGAGATGTTTCACGCAGGCGATGCGTGCTCCTGCATCGTTCGAGCCTGCAATGCGACTGGTGCGGTGATGACGCGATATCCCTTATTCGTAGTTCTGGATGTCTACGGAAACTACTATTTCGCGCCATCGTTCAGTTCGTTCGACAGTTATCTCGACGACTATCCGAGTTTTCCTGAGGGACTTACGGAAATCCAGGTTCTGCCTCAGTTTGAATGGCCGGCAGGTGTTGGCTCCGCAGACTCGATCATCTGGTATGCGGCCTTTACCGATCCTTCCATGTCCGAGTTGTTCGGGACCATGAGTTCATGGACATTCGGATGGGAATGACCGACCCGGTCTATCGATACCCCCACTCCTCCGAATCCAGACTGACAATCGTCATCCAGTCGAGACTCGTTAGCGCTGCCCAGAATTTCAGTCCGTCGGCGGCACCTGCATCGTCCGGCCATGTGAACTTCAGAATCGGGAAGAGTGCGGATGTAACGGCAGGAATCGCCCATGTTTCATAATCGACCGACTGCGTCCAGGAAGGCCAGAACCAGATCGATCCGTAAGCATCGAGCAGCACAAAACAATGAAGCATGATGAATTGCGAGTTGTTTTCGATCCGGATGTCGAAATTAAATCGATCGCCACTTTGAAACATCGTGCTGTTGAGGAGTATCTCGATGCGCGGAGCAAAAGGTCCAGCGGTCGGAGTGCCGGTTGGGGTTGGCGTCCAGGAGGGGTTCGGTGTCTGTGAGATGGTCGGAGGTGGAGGCGTGGGCGTTGGTGGAGCCGGAGTCTGTGTCGGGTGAGGGGTTGGAATCCCGGGCGACGCTTCGAGCGGGTAATGATACCCGATATCCCTCACCCCATTATCCGGCACCAGATCGGTTCTGGTCGTCCGATCTTCCGGAATCGCCGATCCGGATCCCGCATCGACACAGGGACTGGTCTCTTCCTGTCCGGCTTGCTCCTGGCTGAGAAAGTAACTCCCGAAAGGCCCCAGGCAGAACAGGGGATCGAGCGAGATATTCCCATCCATGCCGGTCGGATCATCCAACCCCTGAAAATCTCTGATGTTCCCCCATGTGTCGTTGTTGAAAACCGTCAGGGGGTTCCCATACTGCAACTCGATACCCGTCCCGTTCCCTGTGATGATGTTGTGGTCGATCTCCAGCGAACTCGAGTAATTGATGATATGCACGCCAGTCTGGCTTCCTGCGACCGTGTTTCCCGATATCCGGCTCGATGCGTACCGGTGATACAGGAAGATTCCCTGAACGGAGTTGCCGTCGAACAGGTTGTTCTCGATCACAACACTCCGTGCATCGAACGAGTTGATACCCTGAACTGCATTTTCGAAGAACAGATTGTCCCGAATCACCCCCCCCCCGTCCCACAGACAGATGCCGCTGCCCGGATTGTAGGCAAACACATTCCGAAGGATCTCAGGAGAGGCATACTCGACGCTGAGCACGCCGGAAAATGAGATCGGATCTTCGTTGGCGATGAAAAAGCTGTCCTGAATGACCGCGACCGTGTTGTCGATCGCCATCGCGGATCCGACAGCTGCGTTCCCTGCCCGATTCTGTTCGAACATGCATGCACACACCGTCACCTGCCCGTTCTTCACATACACGCCGCCACCGCCCCAGGAATCGTTCGCCGTGTTGTCCCGGATGCAGCAATCCGAGATCGTGAATCCCGAGTCGTACGCGCTGACACCGCCGCCGTTCCGGCTGTCGACGGGAACACCATCGCGAAGGGTGAAACCCGAAATCGATGCGCTTGGAACGGCATTCATCCGAATGACCGGTCCGAGTCCGTGACCGCTGATCTGCGTAGAATTACAATTCGTGTAACTCCGGAGGGTGATGTCCGGAGTATCGGGCCAGATCAGATTCTCGAGGTACGTCCCATCGGCCACGAGCACCGTGTCACCTTCGGAGGCATGATTCAATCCGGCCTGAATCGTTGGATAATCCTCCGGGACACGAATCGTCACGGCACTTGTCTTCCATGACATGATTACAAACAGGATCCGGAAGAGTCGGTGTGTCGGTCTGTGCATCGGTCACCTCGCTTGAACGCCTGTTCATGGTTCCATGCTTACAAAAAATGCGTTCAATCGATGTGAATTGCATGAGGGATGCCAACGCTCGGGCTCCCGAATCGCGTCTGGTGCCAACCGAATTCGATGATATCCAGATTCGAAACCAACCCGGTCATGTCAGGATTTAGGACAGCTGCAATCAGATGCACACCACGCATCATCCCGCAGTCGTCCGGCCAGACGAACTCCGGAATGACGGAATACGAACGGTAGCCGAAGGCGATGGAGGGGATTTCGTCGAGATAATCGGATGGGGTTGATGTAAACTCGGGACCGAAAAAAAACGATCCTCCGATTTCGAGAACGACAAAGATCGGAAGATCGTGGAGGGATATAATTCCCGGATAGTAGGACAGAAGAGCCGACTCGAAAGTGTCTCCGGACGTAAAATCGTTATCGGAGATCAGAAGTTCGATCAACACGGATTCGGGTCCGGGCGTGAAGGTCGCTGGCGGATCCGGATCCGGTGTCGGCGTTGCGGGCATCGGTTGTTCCGTTCGGATCATCCAGTTGGGATAATGCCGGTACAGAATCCAGATGTTCGAGTTGCTGTAGGAAAGAAATACCGTGTCCGGTGCTGCCGCCATGACGATATCGGGTGCGCCCCATCCATGCCCCTCGAACCGTGTCAGCATGGTCCGATTCGCCTCAAGATCCGTCCACACGATCATCGCGGTTCCATCCGGCCGTGCATCTGTTGAAATCGTTCCGGCAGGGCCCAGATCGGTCATCACGGAACCGGCGCATTTGACGCGCAGCGGTTGATCATGGAATCGCCAGCCGGCCACCCAGTGTTCCGGATCCAGCCAATCGCCACTCGTGACCGATGTGAACATACCGGTTTCGAGCACACAGCTGTAGCCTGATTCCGGGATGTTCGAAAGGCGTCGGTATTCGATTGTATTCGGACCACTGCTCTCGGAGCGATCAATGAGATAGATATAAGGAGCGATCGGGAGGTAGGTCTGTTCCGTGATGATGACGTAAGGATCCACCCACTTCGTGTGGTAATAACCTTCAGATTCACAGGTATCGGTCGCATTCCAGGTGTCCGTATTCACCCGGCATCGTCGGATGTTGATCCCGCTGCGGTAATCGATCACCAATTCGCCGGATGAAACGAATCGAATCACGTGCATGCTGCCCGTGATCGGAATGCATCGGGCAGGGAGCCATCCGCCCGGTTGAAAACGATGGATGTTGCATCGTCCTTCAGAGAGCCCCACAATGACGGGATTTCCATCCGGATCGAGCGTCAGTCTGAATCTCCGGGTCGAAAAATCCAGACCGGGATCATCAAATGAACCGATGAGAACCGGTTCCGCAGGATCCGATATCCAGAGCAGTTCGGATACTGCATCATGCTCGGTTAGAATGAGAGGATACCCGGCAAAGGCTCCGTTTTCCGGCACGATAAAATCCCGGACGACATCGGAACCTGCCAGTCCGCTCACGTCCGTGCCGGTCCAGGCAAAACACACTGAAAACGACGCTGCCGCGATGAGTATCAGGGGGGTCCATCGATGCATGCTCATGCCCCTTTCCAATAATCATAACAAAAGTGTCGGTGATACGCAAAAATCGTGCGGCATTGACAAGAAGCTCCGCGTCTTGAAAAGATACCGGCATGAAAACGATCGAAGCCGAGTCCCGTCATGAAGTCGTCATCTCGAAAAGTCGATTCCTGGCGGTGGCCAACCGGGTCGACACTCCCGAAGAAGCCATGCGGATACTTGAAGTCTGCCGGATTCGGGATGCCACGCACAATACCTGGGCCTATCGGATCGAGACCCAGTTGCGTTTCAACGACGACGGAGAACCGGGAGGCACGGCGGGACGTCCGATCCTGGCAGCCATCGATCGTCTGTCACTGGATCACGTTCTGGTCGTCGTGACGCGATGGTTCGGAGGCATCAAACTCGGCGCGGCCGGTCTGGCCCGAGCGTACGGCGGGGCTGCCGCCCAGAGTCTCATGAACGCCCGCATTCACGAGATCCGCACGTTTCACTCCTGCCGGCTCTCCGTCCCGTTTCCGGAATCGTCCCGTATCTACCTGCTGCTCGAACAGACCGGTCTCCGACGCGATTCAGAGCGATTCACGGATGCCGGGATTGAATTTCTGCTCGAAGTACCGGAAGAAATGCTCGAATCATTCGAAAATGCCCTCCGGAACACCTCCCGTGGCCGCGTGTCGCTCGAACGACTCGGCTCTTATCGCAAATGATCGCTGCATCGATCACTCGAAACATTCATCTTTGCGACACGTAAACACATACCGGGACCATTTTCTTCTTCGTGAAAGGCATAGACATGAACACAGCACCATCGATCCGGCACGAACGAATCCCCGCGACGCTCGCGATCTGCCGCCGCTTCAATCTCAAGGCGCGGTCGGAAATCCAGGACACGCTCCATGAACTGGCGCGGTCGATCCCCTCGGATCTCATCACGGGAAACCCATACTGTCTGATTCAATTCTTCAGCCGGTACCCCGAAGGATTTGAGGTCGAGATCGGGTTTCCGGTCCGTGATCGGGTGGACGGGTTGCCGATCGAATGTCGGGAGACTCCGCCGATGGAGGTTCTGTCTTTGCTGCATTCAGGGGCGCGGGCGGATCTCAGAACCACAAAGATCGCACTCAGCCGGCATGCATCCGATCGCGCGCTGATCTCGGATGAATTCACCCGTGAAGAGTATCCGGACTGGCAGAACCCGGAGGGTCCCGTCATCTGTCAGTTTGTCATTCACAATTGGGGGGAGCGCTTCGAGCGGAATCTGAGGCGCGTTCTGGGAGAATCGCGTGCTTCCGGGTTGTTGCGGGATCTGCCCCCGCCCGGAATCGATGCATCGGCATCGGAACGATTCGACTGGGCTGCAGGCATGATGCGGTGTCTCGATGCAGCCACAACCGATGATGAACGCTATGATATCGTTTCGAGCTGCGCGCATGTCTGGCCTCCCAGACAGGTCGAGGTCCTGCGAACCGTTTATCGTGAGGCGTGCTCGCGCTCCGGCACGGATCCCGTTGATGCTGTCATCACGTTCATGGCGGGTGATCCGGGGTGGAGCGAAAAGGACATCCGGCGTGAGGGCAATGTGATCATCCATACCAAACACCCCTGTGACCCGGTCGCACACGCGGCGGCGCAAACACCGGAAGCGAAGCGTGCAGCATACTGTTTCTGCCCGGTGATCCGTGATCGGCTTCGGCAGGGAATCTCCGACACCTACTGCTATTGCGGATCGGGATGGTTCAGGCAGGAGTGGGAAACGGCAACCGGAAAGCCCGTGCGTGTCCGTGTGCTGCAATCCGTGTTGCGGGGCGATGATGTCTGTCAATTCGCGGTGGAACTGAGTGATTCTCTGGCTTCCACGATCTAGGGCGTTCCCCGTTCCAAATCGATCCGTCTGAAAAAATTGAAATATGCCTGGTCATTCAACCGGACGCTCATGAGCTGGTACTGATCGTGAAATGCCTTGACTTTCCAGAGTTCGGATTCGAAATAGTTGATCTGGCGGCCTCTCAGATCCGGGTCCGGTTCCCCGGTCACGAGAATCGAATGGAATAGTATATAATCAGGACGCCTGGCCACGATATACGGCGCGTCGGTCCGGTCGTGCCCCGCCGGCAGCATCCCGTCAAACGGGATCGCGTTTCGAGCGATGTGCCGATCATTGAGCCCGCTCATGTCATACGTGACCATCCCGGTGTAAAACGGGATCCGGCCCGCGACCTCCGTCGCCAGCGTTTCGGTGGGTGAAGCGTTCCGGATCAGCCAGTCCGAGCATGCCCGATCGATCCGGATTTTTGCTTTGCAGGCCTGCATGAATTCCTGTGTTTCGCGGTGGAGGGGAACCGAAACCGCGAGATACAATCCCGCCAACGCAACGGTTATCAGGTTGGGAACCGAACGGCTCATCGACGCCGGTGCGAACCGGCTCATGCGGAGGGAAAAATCCCGGATAAAGAGTACCAGAAACAGATAGAGCGTCGGAAGAGCTGCGATGAAAAACCGATGTGTGGGCTTGTAATCGCCTCCTACAGCCACAATGTAAACAAAATATAGCATCAACCAGATCGCGGGAATCCGGGTGAATCGCCGGAAAGGACCTGACATGAAGGGCACAACGAGCACGACGGCGGCTGCGGGATAGGTGAACTGACTCAGGAAATGCCGCATATACCCCCAGCCTCGGATGAGTTGATTCAGCCCGTTTCCCGTTTTCGCCGCAAACGTATTTGGGAACCAATCACCGTAATACAGGTAGCGGAACACCTCGATCGCTGTGACCGCTATGACGAAAAGCATGGTCCCCCTCAACCGCTTCAGTGACAGGCGTTGGGTTCGGATCAATTGCAGACATTGGATGAGGAGCACGAGCGCGCCGATCCAGATGCCCTCGGGACGGGTCCATGCGGTGGGTGCAAGCCAGAGAACGGTGCGGATGGAGCAATCATGCGAGACAAAGTCGCGAGCGGCGCTCCAAACACCCATCGTCACAAGGAACGTGAAGAGGAGGGTTTCAAGTCCCATTGCAGCTTCCGCCTGGAAGGCGGGGTTCAGTCCGAGCATCAGGGCGACGAGAGCACCGGTTTGCGGAAATTGGTGGACAGAAGAGATGTCATCGGAATATGCGGATCGGGCAATGGGGTTCTGGATGGCTATGAGAAGAAGTAGAAGCGAACCGATAACCACTCCGAGAATCATAGCGGCGGATTCGAAATCCACACCGATGGCGTTGAGTCCGGCGAGAATCAGAACCCAGAGAAGATTGGTGTAACCCTCCACACGTTCACCGGGGTTGTAAACCAGTCCGTGGCCCTCCAGCCAATTTCGGGCGTAACGAAATGAAATGTACGCGTCGTCTTCGATCGTATCCCGGAAGGTCCATTGGGAGATGAGAAAGATCGATAGGCCCGCCACCAGAATGATCAGGTGTAGAATCCGATCCGCAGTGAATCGCGTATGTCCCGTTCCGGCGTTCATGAGCCTCCCCCAAACAACATAGCAAGATTTCATCAGCGTGTCGCCGGTTTTCCAACCTTCTGCGCGGATTGGACGCCAAGCAGAGGCCTCGGTATAATCAAACAAAACATGGAGGATCTCCGAAATGAAACGCATGATGGGAGTGATAAGACGATGTGTGGCGATAACTCTGCTCCTAGTACCGGCAATTCAGGGATCCAGTTCGTTTCCGATCCTGGTTGACGACTTTACCTACCAGTTGCAGGGATTTCCCGGGAATCTGAATCAGATCAGGGATTCGCGCTTCGATCTGGCGGTGATCGATTACTCGGGGGATGGAGGCGCATCGGGCGAATGGCCGCAGACCATGATCGACGATGTCAGGTTGAATGGCCCCTGCGGACGGAAGCTGGTCGTTGCCTATTTCAGTATCGGAGAAGCCGAGGATTATCGGTACTACTGGGACCCGGCATGGGTTGATGGCTCAGGTCAGCCGATCCCTGGTGTCGCACCCGGATGGCTGGGTCCGACCAATCCCGACTGGCCGGGCAACTACAAAGTCCGCTACTGGATGCCGGGTTGGCAGGCGATTCTGTTCGGAACGCAGTCCGGTTCCTCCAAGAGCTATCTCGACCGGATCATCGACGCTGGTTTCGATGGTGTGTATCTGGATATCGTCGATGCGTTCGAGTATTGGGGGCCGTCCGAGATCGGCGGTACGGACGAGAACCGAGATGCAGCTCGGCAGATGATCGATCTGGTCGAGGCGATTGCGGAGTACGCGCGAGTGATCCGGGCGAGGCCTGATTTCATCGTCATCCCGCAGAATGGGGCCGTGATTATCGAACCGGATGTATATCCGGATGCATCGGACCCGGATCTGGAAGCGGCACAGCAACAGGCCCGGTACTTCTCGTTCATCGATGCGATCGGTGCAGAAGATGCCTTTTTCGGAGGTGATCTGGATGAAAACAACCCTTACAATCCTGATGAGTACATGATCGATCTGCTGGGTCGATTCCGCACGGGCGGCGTGCCGGTTCTGTCCATCGAATACCTGACACAGACAGCCTCGATTCAGGCATACTATTCGACGTATGCCCATACTGAGGGTTTCGTTCCATACGCCACGGTGCGTGCGCTCGACAGGATGACTGTCAACACAGGATTCGAACCGGATTGCGAAGCATCCCCTTGCACGGAAGTGGAACCTCATATTCGAATGCCTGCGTCACATTATTCGGAGGGGATGATCTGCTGGTGCCGCACTGAGATCTGCGTGCCGGACGGCCTGGATCTCGGACAGGATCCCCTCTTTGTGATTCTGGAGGTAGCGGGCGCATACTTTTTTGCTCCGGGATTCACGTCAGTCGACTTCTTTTCACCGGCCTGGACCTCGGGCACGAATACCGTTCAGATTCTCGGGGAGTTTGCCTGGCCTGACACATCTCAGAATGCCTTTTCGGCCCGGTGGTACGCCGCGGTGACTGATCCCGGGATCACTCAGGTGATCGGACAGGTGGGGATGTTCGATTTTGATTGGCATTGATTGCTATAATAAGGGCGTGAGTAGAGGGAATCTAACAGGCAACTCTGATGATCAGGGAGGAGATCGAACGATGAAAACAGGATCAATCATGCCGAAGCGTTTTATGTCTTTTCTTGTTCTGACCATCGCCGGATTCGCTTTTCAGGCTATACCGGTTCAGGCGATTGAAGTCACCTATGATTTGCGGATCAACGATACAAACGTTGCCCCCGGGCTCCCGTTTGTCCTGTTCCGGGAGTGGGTCAATCATTCCTCGCAAGGCGCAGGGGTCGATGAATACATTATCCTCGATGTATATGGCCTCTACTGGTTCTGGCCGTCCTGGACGCAGACGGTGGACAACCAGTCTCAGAATGTCGCGGCAGATGAGCGGCATGCGGACAATCTGATGAGTTTCATCTGGCCCGATGGTGCAGGTTCCGCGAGCGGACTGATCTTCTGGGGCGCGTTGCTCGATCCGGGCACTTCGACACTGGTGGGCAACGTCGACAATGTCTCTTGGGGATACTCTGCGGAAACCGGCATCTTTCGACTGACCAGCACGGGATTTCTCGAAGGAGCGGCCATCCCGCCTTACTATACCTGTGACGGAGAGGACGCATCACCGGCGCTTTACTGGGGCAACATCCCGGTCGGAACCGTGAGTCTGGCACTGGTCGTGCAGGATCCCGATGCTCCCGGGGGGAACTTCATCCACTGGTTGGCCTATGATATGCCTGCGACCACGACATCCCTCCCGGAAGGCGTTGCTCTCAACGTGACGCTCCCCGGTGGCGGCAATCAGGGAAAGAACGGATTCGGCAAGAATGGCTATGGTGGCCCCTGCCCGCCATCCGGAACGCATCACTACTATTTCCGCTTGTATGCCCTTGATGGGATGCTCGGACTACCGATGGGTGCAACCTACACCGAACTGACCAATGCCATGACCGGGCATGTCGTCCAGGAAATCGCGCTGATGGGGACGTTCGCGCACTGAAAGCTTGTAAAAAGTCGGCTGCTCGTATTTTCTTTCGAATGAGAATCCGTGATCCGGCGGCTGTTACCCAATATACGGCGAATGTAAATCAGATCGCCAACTTTTCCTTCATCGCCTTGATCTGTTCTTCGGTGTAACCCAGTTCCCCCAGAATCTCGTTCGTATGAGCTGACAATCTGGGAGGCGGCGCGTCCAATGTGCCCGGAGTCTTCGAGAATTTTGCGGATAGGTTGAATACCGGGATGTCACCAATTCCCGATTCCTTCATCGTCCCTATCGTTTCGCGATGCTTGATCTGCTCGGCATGCAATGCCGTGTCGAGACTCAGAATATCGCCGGATGGAATGCCTTTTTCGTTGAGGAGATCCACCCAGTAAACCGTTGTGTTGGTCATGAGTTTTTCTTCAAGATACGGGGTCAACGCTTTCCGGTTGGCTTTGCGGGCGTCGCGTTCCTGGAAGCGCGAATCCGTTTTAAGTTCCGGCACGCCGAGGGCATCTGCGAGATCTTCCCATTGTTTCTGCTGATTCGCGGCGATGTTGATATAACCGTCCTGCGTCTTGAATGTGCCGGACGGCGCTGCCGTGAAGTTGTCGTTCCCAAGCAGCACGGGTTGCTGATTACCTATCAGCAGATTCGCAGCGACCCATCCCATGAGGGGCATGATCGAGTCGAGCAGAGCGATGTCGATGAATTGGCCCTGGCCTGTTTTCTGGACATAATACAGTGCCGCCATGATCGCGAATGCCGCATTCAGGCCTCCGACCGTGTCGCAGACCGGAAAACCGCAGCGCAGCGGATTGAGTCGCTCGTCGCCGTTGATCGCCATGACGCCACTCAACCCCTGAATGATCTGATCGTACGCGGGTTTGAACGCATCCGGTCCGGTCTGACCGAACCCCGAGATGGCGCAATAGACGATCTTCGGGTTGATTTCGCTGATTTTCTCATATGAAAAACCCAGTCGATCCATGACACCCGGCCGGAAATTCTCGACCACCACATCCGTCGTCTTCAGAAGTTTCCTGAATACTTCCTTGGCTTCCGGGAGTTTCAGATTGAGCGTGAGCGATTTCTTGTTCGCATTCTGTGCCAGAAAACTGGTGCCCATGAGCTGTTTGTTGAGCGCGGGCACGTTTCCGAGTTTGCGGGCCAGATCGCCGCCGTCGGGGTTTTCGATCTTGATGACCTCTGCGCCCAGTAACGCGAGATGCATTGTGGCAAAAGGTCCGGACAGAACATTGGTCAGATCCAGTACTCGAACACCTTCCAATAACTTCATGGTGCTTCCTCCCTCGAATTACGCGCTCTTCACGATCGAGCCGGCTTTTAAGATGAAACCGGGCAGTTCCCGGCCGAAAACCATTGCGACATCCTGAGCTGTTTCGATCAGTTTTCCAAGATTGATATCCTTCCTAAGATCCATTCGTTGAAGCGTGTGAACAAAGTCCTCCGTGCAGACATTCCCGGCGGCGACCTTCGTGAAAGGACACCCACCCAGACCTCCGAACGCCGTCTCATAGAACGCGACATTCGATTTCATCGCCGCCCAGCAGTTCGCCAGACCTAATCCATACGTATTGTGAAAATGACAGGCCGTTTCGAGCGACGGTTCGAGTGCATGGACTGCCGCGAACAGATCTTCGACCTGCTTCGGATTGGCGTGTCCCGCGGTGTCCGCCAGACTGACATTGCGGATCCCGGCATTGAGGTAGGTTGAGACGATCCGGAGTACGCGCTCTTTCGGAATCACGCCCTCAAATCCGCATCCGAACGCGGACTGAACCGATACTTGCACGCGCCGTCCCGCCGCCAACGCTTTTTTTGCCATCTCGACGATCTGCGGCAATGCCTCTTCTGTTCCTTTTCCCGTGTTTTTGCGGCTGTGCGTGTCACTCGCCGAAACTCCCATGCACACCATGTCCACACCGCATGCCATTGCGCGATCCAGACCTTTTTCGTTTAATACGAGACCCGAAAGGACCAAGTTGGCCGGCTTTTTTCCGGGTTGCCCGAAATAATTGAAAAGCGCGTCGGTATCCGCCATCTGGGGCACCTTTTCCGGGTTGACGAACGATCCGACCTGAATGACATCCAGCCCTGCACTGGCAAGCATCTCGATCCATTTAATCTTCATTTCGAGCGGTACGGTCTGCTTTTCGATCTGCAGACCGTCACGAAGTCCGACATCGTGCACGATCAGCTTCTTCATCGGTAATCTCCCTGAGCCCGGAGGCGGCATGAGGTTTCAAGAAACGGCCGGGATGAAACCACGCCCACCCCAGCCGTACGCTGACATTATCTGAAATGAAAAATCCGGGCAATAGGTCGGTCAGCCCAGTACCCTGGCGATCTCGGCCGGAGATGTCGAACCCTCCCTTGCCAACCGGACACCATGCTCCCGGAGCGACAAGCGCTGTGCGGGCAGCAATCCCCGCAACTCATCTGCTTCCGCTCCGCGGTCCAATGCCTTCCAGAATAGGGAATCCGGTTCAAGCAACTCCATCACGACGAGCCTTCCGCGATACCCGATTCCATGGCACGCCTCACAACCGCGCGCGCCATACATCGTTGCTTCACTTGTCCTGAGATCATCCGGTAAAAGCTCGATCTCCTCTAAAGTGAGGGGCGCTCGGCAAGCTCTGCACAGTTTCCGCACGAGACGCTGCGATACGACTCCGATGATCGACTCCCGAAGTTTGAAGGCCGGGATTCCGAGATCATACATCAGTTTGATCGATGCAACACCGTCCGGCGCATGGAGCTGCGTGAAAACTACATGACCGGTCAGTGCCATCTGCACAGCCATGCGCGCCGTGTCCACATCGGGGATCTCTCCGATTCCGATCACATCCGGATCCTGTCTCAACATAGAACGCAACCCTGCCGCAAATGTCAGGCCGATCGAAGGATGTACCTGCATCTGATGCACGCCATCGAGAATGTATTCAACCGGGTCTTCGATCGACAAAATATTATCCTTACCGCTGCGGGCGATCCGGGACAGCATCAGATACAATGTCGTCGTTTTTCCGGATCCCGTCGGTCCTGAGACCAGGACCATGCCGTACGGCGCCTTGAGCCATCTGTCGAGGGTTTCGATCCGGTCTGTCGGCAGCCCGATGTACTCGAAGTCGCTGGGGAACGAACGGCAATCGAGAAAGCGGATTACGACTTTCTCACCATTGATATACGGACAGACCGATACTCGCAGATCGATCGGTTCCGGTTTTCCTCCAGGCGCACGCGCGATCTCGATCCGAATCCGCCCATCCTGCGGTCGCCGCCGCTCCGCGATATCCAATTCTGCCAGTTTCTTGATGCGGCTCACGATCATCCCGGCTTCATCCGACGAAAACCCCTGGGCTTCCGGATGCAGTACCCCGTCAATCCTCAATCGAATTTGCGCACCTCCGCTCCGGATCGGATCGATGTGCAGATCGCTGGCTCCCGTCTGTACCGCTTTGACTAGCAGTCGGTCGAGCCTCGTGGCTATGTCGATCATCGGATCCGGTCCTGAAACGACTGCCGGAGAGATGTCGGGATCGATGAGCGGGATGGATCGTTTGCTTAGCAGTTCGACCAACTGTGCGAGTATTTCATCAAGAGTACCCCGGTTTTCAGCGGTTACAATATGCTCCAGAACAGGATCGGGGAATACTCCTGATGCCCGGAGACTCTCCGTGAACGACTTCCCCTGCTCGATGCCGTTCTTCAATCGTCCAAGCAGGATCTCCAGGCGCTCATGTGCCTCCTTGTCTATGTCCGGCGAGGAATCGATCATTGTTGTGTCGAGGGCTTTGCCGAGAGGCACCCCGTGTCGGATTAAATGTCCCAGACGCTCCAGAGCACTGATCACAGCTTTTTCAAACGCAGACCGTTTCATACGATTCTCCTTTTTTTATCCGTATCGTCATCCGTCGGTTTACGGTAAAGGAGCACGTTCCGCTCCGATCTGCGCATCATCGAAACGTCCCGCTCCCATTGCATTTTCGCCTCCTCATCCTCGATCCACTCCACGATTTTTTCGCGACGGAATCTTAAATGGCCGTTGATTTCAAAGGTCGGCAATTGATCAAGCATCCCGACTACAGTTCCCGTCGATACACCTAAGAATTCGGCAAGCTGCTCGATATCCATGACGTCTCGAGATTGCTCTCGCCGGTTTCGTAACTCGGAAACAGCTTTGCGGATTCGCAGATCCCGATCGTCCTGCAGGTCGACGCAAAATTCCTCTGCCATCGCTTCCCGAAGCTCCGTCAGCTTATTCACCAGGTTCAGGCATTCCGGACACTCGTCGAGATGCACGAGGAAGGCAGCCGTTTTCTCGCGGTCCAACAACCCATCGAGATATTCGTCGAGGTGCTGGCAATCGATGCGATCCGATGGCGTCATATCGAAACTCCTCCCGAAGAGCCGCGCTCAAGCATGCAGCGTCGTGCTCGGTGCAGCATCACACGCACATTGACAGTTGAGGTGTCGAGAGACTTCGCGATATCTTCGATCGGAAGTCCTTCGAGTTCCCGCAGGAGGAACGCGAGCTTCTGGTCGTGTGGAAGCCGGTTCAACAGGTTGAGGAGTTCCTGTCGGCGCGATAGGATGACGTCCGGAGCGGGAGAGGGGCAACGCGGTTCTTTCCCGACTCCGTCGCTACTGTCATCCGGCCATCCGACTTCCTGCCGTGACGCGTGCTTGGCGATCCACGAACGGATCCGGTTTGAAGTGATGCTGAAGATCCAGGCCCTGAATCGGCTTCTCGGTTCGTAGAGTTCGGCTGCCCGAGCGATACTTAAAAAGACATCCTGGACAATATCCTCGGCGTCGCTTTCATTCCGTATACAGGCGATCGCAAATCGATAAATGCGATTCCGGTAACGTTCGTAAAGCATATCGAATGCCTCCCGGACACCTGCTGCAAACATGACCATGAGATCGTCGTCACCAAACGTCATCGTGTTGCCTCACACCATGTAAAACTCACGGTAACGCACGAATGTTACAGAAAAGTGAGACCGGTCGCGCTGTGCTACACCAGATTGCAGCCCTGACTTTCGAGCCACTTTCGCAATCCCGGTTGAATGTTCTCGATTTTCTCGCCCCGGAACAGCTTTCCACCTTGCGCTAGTGTCCGTTCGGCTTCTTCCAGTGTCACGAGAATGCTCCCGAGGTGGGTTGATGGTCCGGATCGCGTGACTTCCATCAGTTGCTTCAAGACGCGATAGTGATGCTCGCAGGAACGGCCCTGCATGAGATCGATCAGTCCGAGTTGCCCGGCACACATGCCGATTCCGAGATGGTAGCTCATGTCTTTGAAGGTGGCTTCCGCCGAGCGCAGGATCGTGGCTGCGAGATCATAATCACCGCGTGTGATGCGTTCCATCTCCGCAATGTTGATCTGCATGACCGCGATCTGGTGGCGATCCCCGACTTCCTCGAGAATCGCCATGGCCTCCCGATAAAACTCACGAGCCGTATCGATCCGTCCCTGGTACAGAGCGATATCCGCCATCTTGACCAGGGTGATGCCCTCCATTCGGCGGTTCTGGATGGTGCGTTGCATCGTGAGACTCTGGTCATAGAGTTGCTGGGCGACGTCGAGATCACCCTGGAGGTGGTGAATTCTCGCCAGATTACCCAGAATGATCCCCTGGTTTCGTAGGTCTCCGATTTCCCGGAGCAGTGCGATCGATGCCTCGTACATGCGGCGGGCGAGCAAGGTGTCTCCGCAATACAGATGAATGTTGGCGATGTTCCCAAGCGTCCCGCCTTCACCCTGGCGGTCTCCGGTCTTGCGATAGAGCGCAAGGGCTTCTTCAAACAGGCGTAACCCTGTTATGTGATCACCCTGCATGCAATAAATGGGCGCAAGTCCGGAGAGTGTATTGGCGATGGAGTCGTTGGCATTGAGATCCCGGAACATGCGGAGGGCTTCGTTGAATGCCGTTCGGGCTTCCGAGATATCTCCGAGGTGCGAGAAAATCTCACCAAGACACGTCTGCACGGCGGCCAATCCCATCCTGTCGTCGATGCGGATGAACAGATCGCGCGCTTCATTGCAACGGGCGAGAGCATGTTTCATGTCCCCGAGAATGCGGTGCATGCGCGCCATCCCAAGCCGGCTGCGGGCATCGAGATCGACCGCTCCGATGATTCGGGCCGTATCGGAAGCCATACGGAACTGATTCAATGCATCGATGTGCCGGCCGGCTAATATCAGGATTTTTTCACAGAACTCAATCCGGATCATCAGCGTATCACGTGTCTCGGAGTCCGCAAGGGTCAGAAACGCACGATACGCATCCTCGGATTCAGCCAGTGCATACTTCCGGGCGGCATCGCGGGCATGTCGGAGATAACAGTCCCGAGCATTCGATATCTCACCGGCTGATTGCCAGTGGAACGCGAGCGATGACATGTATGCGTCGGGGCTCTCGGCATACAGAACCCCGATTGCCTCTGCCGTCTGCAAATGTAATTTACGTCTCTGTTCAGGCGGAATCGCCTCGTAGATCGTCTCACGGATCTTGTCGTGTGTAAAACGCATGTCGCCGGGCGTGTATTCCATCAGAATCTGCCGCGAAATCAGTTCGTCGACCGTATCGAACATGGAATCCGAAGCGGATATGATATGCCAGAGCAGCAGGGAAGGGAACTCCTTTCCCAGAACGGATGCGGCTTGCATGACAGAGCGAGCCTCGGGCGACAGCGCATCCAGCCTCCGGTGAATCAGATCCGATAGTGCGTGCGGCAACGGTAATGCCTCGAAATCATGCAGTGACGCACTGTGCTCGGATGCATCCGTGATCTGCCAGTGCCCGCTCGTGTCGCGGAACAAGAGTCCCTCAGACAGCGCGGTTCGGAGATACTCCGTGATGAAGAAAGGATTTCCTTCCGAAAACTGTGTCAGGAAGTTAGCGAAGGTGGTATTGGATTCCGGCAGTGCGAGCATGTCCGAGATGATCGTTCCGACGGCATCCTGATTCAGTTTCGCAAGTATAATCTGTTCACAACGCGGATCCTTCCGCATCCGTGCAATGCAATCCGTTTCCTCCTCGATTCGATACGAACAGACTACCAGCAGCGGGGCCCGGCTGAACAGACCGATCCTGAGAGCAAACTCGACGAATCCGCTGGTCAGGTCGTCGGCCCACTGTAAATCGTCGAGGAACAGAACGGTTTTCTGGAACGCGGCGAGTTGGACGAATGTTTCGCCGAGGGCGGTATACAGGCGCAGTCGGGCGGCGTTTGCCGGCAGCTCGGGTTGCTTAGGGTATGCATCCTGACCGGGAATCCGTTTGAGCATCGGCTCATAGTCCGACAGAACATGTCCGCGCGGCCCGACGATCTTCTGCGCGATTTCCGCGGTGTTTTCGATGCATAGATCCGCAATGATGCGCAGAGAATGCTTCAATGGATGAAGCGGTTCGTGGAACATGCCGGCATCCGTCGGGTCATTGACGCCACCCCTCACACACTCGCCGGGTAACGCTAGCATGCGACGCTTGGCGACATCGCGAAACAATTTCATCAGAATGCGCGTTTTCCCGATACCGCTCTCGCCGCCGATCATAACCAGTCTGCCTCGTCCCGCCTCGAGCTGATCCAGAAATGTCCTGAGAGTCGTCAGTTCCTGGCGCCTTCCCGCAAACTGCGATCGATACAGATACGGGCGTGGGACGGGGTGCATGGAAAGTTGAGGTGCTGTAGCACCATTGCGCAGAATGGTTGCACGGACATCGTCAAGATACGCAATCCGATCCCGCGAGTGCCTTGCGAGCAATCGAACGGTGAGGCGGTCGAGCCATTCCGGGATCCCGATTGCATGATGTGAGGGCGGATCGACACGCCCCTCCATTTTCAGTTTGAGCAACTCGAACTTGGATTGGCCGGTGAACGGAGGCTTTCCGGTGAGGAGCTCATAGAGGATGCACCCAAAGGAGTATACATCGGCACGGGCGTCGCACATCGACCCGCTGAGCACTTCAGGCGCCAGATACAGAAGCGTCCCCCCCTTGATCGTCTCTATTTCCAATGACTCACGACTCTCTCGCGTCCAGATCTGCGTGACCAGTCCGAAGTCGATCACAACAGGCGAACCATCGGACCGGATCAGAATGTTCTCGGGTTTCAAATCACCGTGAATGATCCCCTCACCATGCAAAAAAGCCAGTGTGTTGCTCAACTGCAGAGCGATCGACAGAACCATGTTCATCTGACCACCGGCGGCAATGAATCGTGTGGACGGTATGACAGGCTCGACGGGAGAGGTGGTCGCAGGGATTTCCGGTAACTCATCGCTGCTCAAGGTCGGTCCGAGCAGTTCCTCCAGAACGGGAGGCGTGCTGCCTGTCCCATCGCGACTCCAGAACTGGTTGCTGATTTTGTCGTGGAGCAAGGCGGTCGAGGCGCTGGTTGCGCCCCAGACGTATTCGGCGCAGAACCGGCGTAACGAGACACCGGTCAGAAAGTCCATCGCATAAAAAGGGAAACCTTCGTAGAGACCTTCATCGCGGATCCGGACGACTCCGGGGTGATCAAGCCGGGCCAGAGCCCGGATTTCCCGACGAATGCTTTCGATCTGTCCGGGGTCAGGTGCTTTCACGGTTTTGACCGCGAGAACTTCTCCGGTTGAGGGATCCTCGCACCGGTACACCATGCCCATGCCGCCCTTACCAAGAGGTTCGATCACACGGTAGGAACCGATCCGTTCAGGTATGGAATGCACTCGGATCTCCTTCGCCGAAAAGCACCATGGAGACTATACCACATTCCATGGGTGAGTTCGTATTGTTTTTCCTTTGTTCTGACGATTCGGACATATCCGGACAAGGACACTCTCGCATTTAGTGCCCCATCCATGTATAGTCACGACCACCCGGACCTCGGGGATCTGATTCGGAGGCATCCGTGATGAAAGGAAGTCATGACATTGATGACGAGCAAGTTAGCGGTATTTATCGATAGTGAGAATCTGACACAGTGGATCAAAAAAGGTGGCATCGACATGCTGATGCGCGAACTGAGCACGGTTGGTCAGGCGATCGTTCGTCGCGCCTATGGGCGATGGGCACACGGATGTCTTTCCGAGGTGCATCAGGGCATCATGACCCGCTGGGGTTTCGAACTGATTCACAACTTTCATCCGGTCAGTGGAAAGAACTCGGCGGATATTCAGATGATCGTGGATGTTATGGAATACGTCTGGCGAGTCAAGGAAATCGAGTGGTACGTTCTGGCTACCGGGGATTCCGATTTCAGCCCTCTGTTCCGTCGACTGCGGGAACTCGGGAAGGAAGTTATCGGAGTCGGGCCAAGATCGCCGCTCAGTGAAATCGTCAAGAGTTCGTGTTCGCGTTACATCTATACGGATCTGGCGATCCAACCCGTTGCAGCAGCGCCGCAACCCGAAATGGAAAATGCCGCTGAACTCGCACTTCAGGTCCTGAAGACATTCGATGGCCCCGTCAACTGCTCATTACTCAAAGACAGCATGCGAAACATCGACAGCGCATTCAATGAAAAGACCTGGGGCTTTTCGTCCTTCACTGGTTTTTTAAAGACAATCGAAAACATTCAGGTACGTTTCGATCCGACCCTCAAAACCTGGTTCGCAGCGCTCGGGACAAACCCGATTCCAGTGGAACCGACTCCTCCTCCTCACGAAACGGAGCCGGAACCGAAGTCAAAGAAACCGGCGATTGCAACCGAGCAGTATCTTGATGGGCTCAAAAGGCGGAACTGGCGGGGTGTGACACGGGTGCAACTCAAGCGTGTGTTCGATTTGCTGACGGGTCTCGATGCGTTGGACCGACGCCAGCTCCACGAAGCGCTGGTTCTCAAGGGTGGAGACGGGCTCGGGGCCGAGGACGCTCGGAATGCGTTGAATGTGCTGTACAAGGCCCGATTACTTCTGCGAAACGAAAAACCGGGAACAGCCGGAGAATCCACGGAAACGACATGGCGATTGCAGAAACTGTCGCAACGCGAGGTCCTCCGTCGCGTCGATCTCGCCATGCTCATCCGCCTTGTGATTTTTGCCGACGAACAAGGCATCAAACTTGATCATGCATCCGTCCGTGCGCTTCTGATGACGGATCCGGCAGATTTGACTCACGTATCCAATCTGATTAAGTCCGCGCGTCGCTATCGGCGTCAGCATGCACGCGCCGGAACGGATGACCGGGACTTCATCGGCGAATCGTGAGCGTGTGGATTTGCCTTCTCGCAAGGATTGCAGGTATTCTAAAAGTATGAAGACGATTCGAACCGCTATTTATCCTCTGATTGTGCTCCTGGTGGTCGCTGCACTGACCGCACGGCCTGCCGGCGCGGAAATTTTGAAAATCATGGCGGCGAATATCTCCAGTGGGACGAGTCAGGCGTATGAGAGTGCCGGAATCCGCATTTTCCAGGGACTCGATCCGGATGTCGTGCTGATCCAGGAGTTCAATTATCGTCAGGGATCGCTGCGTGACCTGGTCAACCTGGCATTCGGTACCGATTTCGACTATTACGTTGAATCGGGTGGGGATGATATACCGAACGGGATCGTTAGTCGGTACCCGATCATTTCGTCCGGCACATGGAACGATACGTATATTGATAATCGGGATTTCGCGTGGGCCATCATCGACATCCCGGGTGATATCGACCTGCAGTGCGTGAGTGTGCATCTGAAGGCCGATTCCGAGAGCGCGACGCGCAATCAGGAAGCCCTGCTCCTTCGCGATCTCATTCTCGACAACTTCGAACTCGATCATTACATCGTCGTCGGCGGCGATCTGAACACGGCTACGCGCAGTGAAGCTGCGGTCGGTACATTCAATACGTTTTTAAATGCAACGTCTCACATCCCGGTGGATCAGAACGGGAACGGCAACACCAGCGAACCTCGGACCAAGCCATACGACTGGGTCATGCCGAACTCGGTTCTCGATGCAGCCCACACGACGCTCCAGATCGGATCGAGTTCCTACCCGCAGGGACTGGTGTTCGACAGTCATGTGTATACACCGCTGACCGAGGTGTCTCCGGTTCAATATGCGGATTCGCATGTAAACGGTATGCAGCATATGGCCGTGATGCGGGCGTTTGAAATCGGCGTTCAGTTGTCTCCGACACCTACCCGGTCGCCCACTCCGAGCGGACCTCCGACATCGACATTCACTCCGGGGCCCTCGCCGACACCGACACGCACGCCCACTACATCGCCTCGACCAACTTTCACGCCGACTCCGGAATCCACCTCAACAGCCGTCCCGACACCGACCACAACTCCGACGGGCGCTCCTGAAGACCCGACAGTTGAATTCGGACTGTCCGGGTCCATGTTCCATCCCGGTGAAATCTTCCTGCTGCGTTTTACAATCCGGAACGACGAAATCTTCCGCAGGATGGCTCAGTTCATCGTTCTGGATGCCTATGGGGTATATTTCTTTCATCCGGATTGGAGTCAGAATGTCGGATGGTCGATCGTGGATCTGTTGTCGAAGGAAGTCCGGGATCTTGTCGTTCTTGAATTCGAGTGGCCCGACGGGGTCGGATCCGCTTCCGGCCTCAGGTTTTATGGTGCGATCACGACTGTCAGCGATTTTTCGCTGATAAGCAATCTCGCGATGGTCGAATTCGGGTATATGGAATGATCCGGATCATTCGAGCTGCCGACAGACATTACTCTGATTTTGGATGGTTGAAAACATGCTGGCTGTTTTCATTTTCGGAGTATTACGATCCCGAGAATATCCAGTTCAGCGCACTGCGTGTTTTCAATGACGATGTTATGATGCCGGGCACCGGATTCCCGACGCACCCGCATCGGGAAATGGAAATCATCACGGTTGTCCTTGACGGCGAAGTGACGCATGCCGACAGCATGGGGAACCGAACGGTCATACGATCCGGAGACATCCAGCGGATGACGGCCGGCACCGGCCTGACTCACTCGGAATATAATCTCGGACAGAAGCCTGTTTCGTTCTTTCAGATCTGGTTTCATCCGGATCTCCATGGACTGACTCCGTCATATGAACAGACGACATGTTCGCCGGATCGCTGCAAGAATCGTCTGAGTCTCGTGGCATCCGGCCGGAGAGATGCAGCGGGATCAGAAGGTCATCCCTTCATTTCGTTTCATACGGATGCCGCAATCTACCGGGGATCATTTGAGGAAGAACGGACGCTGCATTATCGACCGGAGCGAAATCGGAAGATTTTCATGTACATCATTCGTGGCGAGATGGTCTTTAATGACTGGGAACTCGGTCCCCGAGATCAGATCCGTCTCGATCCCGAACAAGCCCTCATCGGCCGCGCACGATCGAGCTGCGAACTCATTCTGATCGATCTACCTTCCTGTCGCGGGTTGGGGTATGATCGTGAGGTGCTCAGAGGCGACACCGTCAGCCGTTGAATCCCTGGATCCACGAATACATGGTCACTTGATTTGAAAACCGGAGAATTATATGAAGATAGCGGTATGTGGCATTGCATGTGAGAAGTGCCCCAGAATGACATCCGGTCAGTGCCCGAATGGCGAAGCCGGCTGTACTCCCAGACAAAACCGGTTCTGCCGGATCTGCTCGTGCGCCTATGGAAAGGGGATACGGTACTGCTTCGAATGTCCGGAGTTCCCCTGTGAACTCACCCGGACGGGGCCCATCGCTTTCGGTTATTGCCAATACATCGCAGGTAAGGCATGACGATCGAAGCACGTTATAGTCCGGGCGAGGAGATTGCCAACAGCCTCACACACGGAATCGGTATCCTGCTGTCAATCGGAGGACTGGGTGTCCTGACCGCATTCGCCAGTGTCTTCGGAAACGCTCGCCACATAGTCGGTGTCAGCATTTTCGGCTTCACGATGGTTTTGCTGTATACATCATCAACCCTGTATCACAGCATCCCGATTCCAAGGGTCAAATCCATTCTCCGGCTGATCGATCATTCCGCCATTTTCCTTCTCATCGCCGGCACCTACACCCCGTTCACACTGATCACACTGCAAGGACCATGGGGATGGACACTCTTCGGCATTGTCTGGACAGTGGCTGCTGCGGGTATTATCTTTCAAACGAATCTGATCCAGAGATTCCCCATCATCTCGGTTGTTCTTTACATTCTGATGGGTTGGGTTGTCGTCGTTGCGATCAAACCTCTGATGGAGAGAATTGCTCCCGGAGGCTTGGCGCTGCTGTTCGGTGGAGGAGTATCCTATACGTTCGGAGTGCTATTCTACGCTTGGCGGAATCTACCCTACCATCATGCAGTATGGCACCTGTTCGTTCTGGGAGGCACTGTCCTGCATTACTTCGCAGTGCTGCTCTTCGTGATCCCGGTTTCCTGAATGAGTGATCGATCGATTGCATTCAACGGAGTATTGTGAATCGCCGGTCGTTACTTCACGAAGAACGATTTCACGAGCAGCCACGCCGGTTCGTACTTCCATAGAAAAACACCTGCTGCACTGAGAACGACGAACAGCGTAAGGTACAGACCCCAATGTCGTTTTTTCTCGCCGAAAGGATCCATATAGCTGCGTGCGGCATTGGCCGGGATCGTCGCGAGATGAGTCAATGAACGGCCGAACGGAATATTGATCGTGACGCGTGAATTGACCGCCCATCCATTGGCATCGAGGATTGGACCGAGATTACGGGCTCGGAGTTTGAAATAGGCGATAATCATCGACGGCCCCGAAATGACCAGGATGATCCCCAGTATTGCAAGAGGCATCTGCCACCAGGCGAGTCCCATGAATCCGGTGACAATGGAAGCGATGGCTGTACCGATCGCGCCGATCGCGAGTCCGATAGCGGCGAAGATTCCGGCGAACTTGCCCACATCAAATGCCTGTGCAGCGGGTGCTTTCTTCTCATCAGCCACGGCTTTCGAGGTGTCCGCGATCGTCGATGCCGCTTTTTCCTCAACCGCTTTCGATCGAGCACTCGCGATCTTCTGAATCTGATCCCCGATCATCCGACCGATCTGTTTGTAGGGTGCCCAGAACGCCTGTCTCAAGCTGATCGGATGCTCGACGATCTTCGTGATCGTGGCATCCCAATCGTGACCTTGCCGGTCATAAAACACACCATTCCGCCCAGGGCGCAACTGATCCGCATCTCCATCCGTGAATGCCGCTGCAATGGTCATGGTTTCATTCGAGCCCCGACGGGCGCATTGACAATAAACCAGGAATGTCCGGCTCAATGTCGCCAGTTCGGCGTGTTTCCCCGCATCGTCCACTTGCACGCACAGGTCGCAGCTTCTGCCATCGAGATACAGCGAGCCGACCTGGAAAATCGACTTTGTCGTCGGATCATAGAAATCGCGGAACGAAATAAAGTTGTTCAAAAGAGTATCGAGATAACGGGTGTAATGAACGAGCCGATCGACGGCGTCGATTGCGTTTGCTTCGGCTGCGACTGCGAGATCCTTTCGGATTAACTCATCGAGAGTCATTTTGGGAACCGACTTCAGAATATCACGCATGCGATCGGCATCGAGCGATTCGATCGACGTTGCAGGCTTCGATGCCAGCCAGGAAAGATACTCCGTGAACATCGCTTTCAGCTTCTGCCAGTCAGCGTAGGAAAGTTCGGTGACGTTGCCGAACAACGGAACGACAACCCGGGAATGGAAGGCATGCATCGCGGATGCCCAGGCCGGATTGATCCCCGTAGTGAGGGGTAACCGGTTCTGGGGTTGGATTTTGACCAGAGGGAGCGCGGCGATCCTGTCGCGGGCGGCATTGAGATCCTGCCGCGCCAGTTCCAGGTAATCCTGATCGGCTGAATTCAGAAGCGCAGCCGCGCGATCGTCGTAAGCCGCCAACTGGAGTCTCGTGAAATAATCGTCGATTTTCGGTTGTATCGCTGCAAATGCATCCGCCGCCGGTTTCGCACCCTCGCCAAGTTCGTTCAGACCCATTCCGCCGTCGAGTTTTCCGAACCATTCCAGGAATCGCTCGATGTCGGCATAAAAAACGTCGATTCGTTTTTGATCGATCCCGTCCTGACCGCTACGATCCTGAACAGAGCCCTGCGTCGCCGCGACATCTCTGATCACGGAAACGGTCTCGGCATTGTCAGTCGACTGAGCCGTGATGATTCCGTCTCCGTTGAACTGCGTTTTAGCAAAGATCGACACGGTGTTGATCGTATCTTCGGTCGAGATTGTCTGGGAGGTGGATTTTCCCAGATTTTTCAGGATTTCCCGGGCAGATGCTAGAATTTGCCGGCCTTCGTCCGTCCCATCATCGATTTCCGATAACGCCAGTGCCTCGGGCTTCTCAGCAATCAAGGCCGGGTCCTTCAGGATCGAGCAGGCCCATTTCACGGCTCCGATCACTTCGGGAGCGCGAATCCGGCCATCATGGTCCACATCGAGAAGTTTCAGCGTATGGTCGTTGAAAACCAGACCTTTCACCGGACAGCCCAGGGCGACCCAGAGCTTCTGATCGAGCTGATCGATGTGCTTCAGATCCTCTGCGGTTTCGATCTTGACCTGATCGAATCCGCCTGCGCGGTAAAACGACCATTTGTGCTCTTCCCGTTGATTTTTCATGCTTCGGTTCCTCCATAAGTACCGTATTGACTACCGATGGAATGAGTATCACAGTCCGTAGCATTGTGATTAATCGATTGACTGGTCAGCCGTCCGCTACCAGCGAGCCAATCCCTCCATCGATGCTCCAGACGGTCTGCGTCTTCCCCAGTTATCGAGAACACATTCCCATTCGCACATTCCTTCACGATGCGCACGATCATGTTTCTACCAAAAACACTTTCGATGAACCTGACGATTGTCCAACCCCAATCATATGCCAGTTTTCTGTCCACTTCAATGCGACGGAAGTCAGGAATCCTGTTACTTGAGATACTGTCAAGGGCAGCTTTCCTGAACTCGTCTTCATAACGCCATTGCTTTGAGATGTATACCGCAAGTCCCTCGCCCCACCATCTCGGGCTGGCCTCAATATT
>CAYYMM010000068.1:0-24566 GCA_964472395.1 uncultured bacterium
CATGCAGGAACGCCAGATCACACTCGGAAACACCACATACCCCCTCCCGGAGCCTTTTCTGGTTCTTGCAACGCAGAACCCGATCGAACAGGAAGGTACCTACCCCCTCCCCGAAGCACAGGTCGACCGCTTCATGATGAAACTCCGGATCGGCTATCCGACGAAACCGGAAGAACGCATGATTCTCGATCGGATGAGTGGACTCGATGACATCGCGGTAGCGGCGGTGATCGATCCGTCCCAAATCGTGCACGCCCGGAAGATCGTCCGGGAGATTCACGTTGACGAACGCGCCCGCAACTATATCGTGGATCTCGTTTTCGCCACCCGTTTCCCATCCGATTACGGGCTTGCGGATATGAAAGGTCTGATCCAGTATGGCGCATCACCTCGTGCCACGATTTGTCTGATCGCAGCCGCTCGGGCTTATGCATTCCTGTTCGGCCGGGGTTATGTCACGCCCGACGATATCAAGGCGATCGGTCCGGATGTGCTCAGACACAGAGTCATTCTCACCTATGAAGCAGAAGCCGAAGAACTGACCTCGGATGACCTGATCCGGCGAATTTTCGATCGCGTCGAAGTGCCCTGATCGATCCGGGTGTCGGGTCAGGGATCGTTTGTTGAGGCGACAGGCGATGATTTCAAGAGAATTGGTACAGAAGATCCGTAGGATCGAAATCACCACGAATAAACTCGTCAATGAGGTGATGGCCGGTCAATACCAGAGTGCGTTCAAGGGGCAGGGTGTCGAGTTTTCAGAGGTTCGCGAATACATGCCGGGTGATGATGTTCGAACCATCGACTGGAACGTCACGGCGCGATTCGGAAAGCCCTTTGTCAAGCGATACATCGAAGAACGCGAGCTGACCGTTCTGTTTCTCAACGATGTGTCCGGTTCCCAATGGTTCGGCGTGCGAAATCGATTCAAAGGAGAACTCGCAGCTGAAATCTCCGCCGTCCTCGCATTCTCGGCGATCCGAAACAACGATCAGGTCGGTTCAATTCTCTTTACGGATCGCATCGAAAGTTTCATCCCTCCGAAAAAAGGCACCCAGCATGTTCTGCGTGTCGTACGGGATCTGCTGACGACACACCCGCCGGGTCGCTCGACGAACATCAGCCTCGCTGTCGATTACCTCAACCGCGTGCAAAAACGTCGCTCCGTCGTGTTCCTTGTGTCCGATTTCATGGATTGTGACTATGAAAAAACCATAAGGACCGCATCCCGAAGACACGATCTGGTTGTCATTACAATCGACGATCCGCTGGAGCGGGAATTCCCGAACGTCGGATTCGTGTCGATGCAGGATGCCGAATCCGGTCGACCCGTGCTGATCGATCTGTCGAGGCGCTCCGTCCGCGAATCGCTGATGCTGGAAATGCGAAAGTTCCGTGAGCAACGTGATGGGTTTTTCGCATCCGCCGGTATTGATCATCTCAGACTGGAAACGCATCAGGCCTATGAATCGGCTCTCCACCGCTTCATGTCCCAGCGCGCGCGGAGGATGCGATGATGCGCATCGGAAACTCATTCCGGTTGTGGCTGGGCATTATCTGGCTGGCGGCTGCAGCGTCCGCTTCAAGCGCTTCGGCCCCGAAGATCCACACACACGTGGACGTAGCTCGGATTCGGGTGGGGGATCCCATCACTCTGACCGTAACGGTCGAAGCACCTGCCGATCTGAGAATCGTGTTTCCCGGTGATGAACTCGATCTGCAATCCTTCAGTGTTCTGGATCGCAGTCATTCGGCGCGTAATCGCGATGACGGGAGCATTGAAGAATCCCTGATCCTGACGGTCAGTGCGTATGAAACGGGAGATCTGACCATTCCGGTTTTTAGCGTCGTGCTGCATAGACCGGATCAGACTACGGAAGAGTTACAGACGGATGCTGTGCCCGTCCAGGTTGTGACCGTTCTCACCGGGAACGATAACCAGCCTCGCGCGATCAAGGATCCGATCGAGCGTGAAGCAGCCTTGAGATACAAACTGTATGTGATCGGGACCGCACTGGCTCTGGCGATCGGACTCACTGCGCTGTTCGGTTGGCTCAAGCATCGTCGCCGCACTCGTGAGCAGATCGCCGGTCTCACCCCGACTCCGCCCCGCCCCGCGGATGCAATTGCTCTGGAGGAACTCGAACGTCTTCGAGATGAAGATCTGCCGGGTCGCGGACTGACAAAGGAATACTGTGTGCGGTTGACCGATATCTACAAGCGATACATCACTGCCCGCTACGCCATCCCGACGGTCGAGCGCACCACTGGTGAAATTCGAAGGGATCTCGCCGAATCGGTATTCGGGGAAACCGATCGCAGAGACATTCTTCATGTTCTGGAGCAAGCTGATCTGGTGAAGTTTGCACGCTATGAACCTCCGAAACATGCCCTGTTCGATCTCTTTCAGGTTGTGGAAGCCTTCGTCCTGCGCACACGGGAATCCCGCATCACACTCTCGAATCCCGGGGAGGACGCGTCATGATGTACCGGTTCGCCTCACCGGAACTCCTATTTCTTCTTCTTTTAGTCCCTGTGATTTTCGTGGCTCTGTTTATTCTTCGTCCGTCGGAATTGCGGATGCGTCATTCGAGCGCCGACCGGTTCCGCTCGATTCCCGGCGTCGCCATGTCGACCTGGCTGTGGATCCCGTCGTATCTCCGCATCGGCGCATTGATCTGTGTAATCCTCGCAGCCGCAAGACCGCAGCAGGGGCAGCATGAGGAAGTCATCTATTCGGAGGGGATCGATGCCGTCATCGCGCTCGATATCTCCGGCTCAATGCGCGCGCTCGACTTCAAACCCACCAATCGACTCGAAGTCGCCAAACAGGTCATCTCCGAGTTTATCTCGAAGCGGGAGACAGATCGAATCGGGCTGGTCTTGTTCGGCTCCGAGAGTTTCACGTTGTGTCCGCTTACGCTTGATCATGATCTTCTTCTCGAGTTTCTCAAACAGGCGCAGATCGGGATGGTCGAAGAAAAGACGGCGATCGGGAAAGCGCTTGCGAACGCGGTCAACCGACTTCGGACGGCGGGGGAGAAAGGGACATCTTCGGTCACACCGCAAAGCCAGATCGTGATTCTCGTAACAGACGGCGTGAATACGGTAAAAGCGGCCGTTGATCCGTCGACGGCCGCGCAGGCAGCCGCGTCGCTTGGAATCAAAGTTTACACCATCGGAGTCGGCACGAATGGAATGGCTGAGTTTCCGCATCCGAGAATTCCCGGATATGTTGTGCAAGCGCCGGTCGAACTGGATGAAGAAATGCTCAAGCAAATTGCTCAGACAACGGGAGGCCAATATTTCCCGGCTCGAAATTCGGATTCACTGAAACGGATTTTCGAGATGATTGATCAGCTTGAGAAGGTTGAGATAGAGAGTCTGAAGTATGCGCGGTATCGCGAATTGTTTCACATCCCGTTGTGGGCGGGACTCGCCCTGCTCATATTGGAAGTTGGACTCGCGCAGACGCGCTTCCGGAGGATTCCCTGATGGTATTCGGAGCCAATGGGCATGAAATGATAGGTGCTTTGATCGCGTTTTTCTGCGCCTGTGCACTGGCAGGACTCTTTGTCTGGGGAGCGAGGATACGTCGGAAGGACATGCGTGCACTGGGGTCGCAGGATTTCATTCTGAGACTGCTTCCGGAGGAAATCTGGCGATCACCGGAGGATCGCGACAAAGCGGACGGCGACAACGTGACTCATCAGGTTGCTTTGATCCGCAGGGCGATCCGAGGGCATCGCCGGTTGCGGGCCTCGTTGATCGTCGGTGCGGTTCTGATCGCCTCCGTCGCATTACTCCGACCGCAGTGGGGAACCGTTCAGGAAGAAATTCACCGTGAAGGTATCGACATCGTTCTCCTGGTCGACTCATCGGAGTCCATGAAAGCCAAGGATGTGGGACCGAGCCGGATCGATGCGGCGCGAGCGGCCATCGGCACGCTGCTCAAACTCCTTGAAGGCAATCGCATGGGCCTGGTCGGTTTTGCCTCTACCACGCGTCTCCATTGCCCCCTGACACTCGACACGCGCGGTCTGAAGAGTATTCTCGACAACAGCATTTCGTTCGGGATCGGCACAGACATCGAGTCTGCCGTCCGGGAGTCGCTCCGGGTTCTGTCGAATTCGAAGGCAATCGCCAGGGCGATCGTACTGCTGTCCGATGGTGAGGGGCACACTGGGCACATTCAAGCGGCGATCGACTCGGCTTCCGGTGCAGGTGTCCGGATCTTTTCGATTGGTGTCGGCACACCCGAGGGTGGACCGATCCCGGAAATCGCGGAAGACGGTTCCGAAAACTACAAGAAGCGCAATGGTGAGGTGGTCTGGACGAAACTTGACGAAACGACGATGATGCGGATGGCGGAGGAGACCGGAGGCATGTATGTGCGCCTCAGCGCAACAGAGCGGGAGTTGATGGATCTCGCCGGGGCGGTCCAGGGATTGGACAAGACGGAGTTTTCTCAGACCATGACCACACGCAAAGCGGATCGATTCTCGTGGTTCCTCTTTGCAGTCGCTGTGTTGCTCGCCGTCGAAGCGTGCCTTGGGGACTATCGTCGATTGGCATGGGAGGGCGAACATGATTGATCGAACCGATCGCCTCATCCGCATGGGAATGTGCGGCGCGGCGTGCCTCCTGCTGGCGGGGTTTCACTGGTGGGATCCGATTGCCCGCTGGATCGGGATCGGAAACGAGGCCTATCAGCAAGGGCAGTTTGAGGAGGCGGGAAACGCATATGACAAGGCATTGGAGTCGGATCCCGACTCGGCGGTTGCTGCTTTGAATCGGGGTGCGGCGCAGTATCAGGCAGGGAAGATCGACGAAGCGTCGCGGTCATTTGAGCAGGCGGCGAAAGCGGATGAAAAAGACGTCAAGGCGCGCGCTCTCTATAATTCAGGCTGCGCGCAGCTCGGGAAAGGCGATGCCGCCCGGGCAGCGGATTCGTTCCGAAAAGCGCTCATGGCAAACCCTCATGACGAGGATGCCAAGGCAAATCTCGAAATCGCACGCAAAATAATGGAAGAGCAGCAGCAGACGCCTCAACCGCAGCAGGGATCGCCGCAACCCGATCAGCAGCAGACGCCATCACCGGAGGCATCTGCGTCACCTCGGGAATCACAATCACAGGAAGAGCAGACTCCGCAACCCGTAGAATCGCCTGAGGCTGAGCAGACACCTCAGGAGGCGGAATCCCCTCAACCGGAGCAGTCTGGTCAGTCCGCGACACCGACGCCACAACCCGGCGCCATGACGCAGTCTACACCGACTCCCGCAGATCGGACGCCGGCGGCGCAGCCGCAACCAGCTGGAACGGCGGAACCGAATGAAGACGGGCAGATGGACAAGGCGGAAGCCGAACGGCTGCTCGATCTGATGGAAACAGAGGAGTTGGAAGTGCTCAAACGCTTCCATCAATTACCAGAAGTGGATGAACGGAATGTGGATAAAGACTGGTAAATGGACACTCGGCATGCTTTTGATCACCCTGCTCGTGTGCCGGGATGGATGGGCGCGGGATCACGAGAACGCACTGAAAGTCACGGCACGAGTGGATCGTACGACGGTTGAGCTGTACGAGCGACTGGCGCTTGAAGTGATCGTCGAAGGCCCCGCTCGATCCCTGCCGGCGCCTGCAGGGCTCCAACTCGAGGGCCTGAAAATCGTCGGCGGTCCGCAGTCATCGACACAAGTCCAAATGGCGAACGGTGCCTGGAGCAGCCGGCTTTCCTACACGTATCAACTACGAGCCGAAAAGGAGGGAAGCTGGACGATCGGTCCGATCCCGATCACATTCCAGGGCAGGACGTATCAGTCCAATTCGATCACGATCCAGGTGAAAAAACCCGAAGCGCCTCCCGCGCAGTCCGGCATCGATTCGGATTCGAACGTGCCGAACGACCGGCAGAGCGATCTGTTTGTCTGGGCAACCGTTTCGAATCCCGAACCATTCGTCGGCCAGCCGATCGAAATCACATATGAACTTTTCACGCGGATCAAGGTGGTCAATTTCGAACCGGAACGAATTCCCGAGTTCAGCGGATTCGTCGTCGAGGATGTTGAGCTGCCCGAACGTCCCGTCGTGACAAACAGGACACTCAACGGGAAGGAATATGCCACGGCAGTGGTCCATCGGGCAATCCTGTATCCGACAACAGCCGGCGATCTGACACTGGAACCGTTTGCTGTGAAGTTTGCCGTCGAAGTGCGAGGCAGGGATCCGTTCGATGATTTCTTCCAGAGTCCTTTCGGACCCCCCGGACGCTCATCGTTGTTTTCACAGCATCAGCAGGAAATCCGCCAGTCCAATTCGATTTCTCTGCACGTGCGCCCGTTGCCTGTCGAAGGGAAACCGGAGTCATTTTCTGGAGCGGTCGGTGAGTTTGAGCTGAAAGCGTCGGCCGGAAAAACGACCGTTCAGGTCGGCGAAGCCATTGTCGTCGAGGCGACGCTGACCGGTCAGCATGGTCTCAAACTTCTGTCGATCCCTCCCGCCGCGAGCATCACCCAGTTCAAGACCTATGAGCCCAAAGCAGGCGATGTCGTTCCGAATCCTGCCCGACCGGGATGGTCCATGCGAACGGTCGAATACATCTATGTTCCATTCGAGCAGGGGCAATTCGAGATTCCCGGTATCGAGTTTTCGTATTTCGATCCGAATTCCTCGAGCTACAAAACCCTCAGGAGCGATCCCATTGCGGTGTTCATCAATCCCGGACCCTCCGGCGAAGGGATACCGGTGATGGCTCGGGATCAGCGGGGTGAGATCCGTTTGCTCGGGAAAGACATTCGGTACATAAAAACGAGCGCGCCGATCCGAAGCCATATTGAACCGTATCGAACGCCTTGGTTCTGGGGCAGTGTTCTGTTCCCGTTTCCGGTCATCCCGGCGGTTGTGGTAATGAGTCGGCGTCGACGTAAAATGCTGGAAGACCAGGGATATGCGCGTGCGATCCGAGCGAGAGGCGAATCGACTCGACGCCTCGCCAATGCGCGATCCCTGCATACAAATGCATCATTCAGGGAATGTCTGGATGAGATGGCTGCCGCCTTCCGCGGTTATCTTTCGGATCGATTCAACCGTCCGCCAGCTTCGATTTCACCCGAGGTCATCCGGGACGCACTTACATCGTACGGAGTTGGAGCGGACCGGATCGATTCTGTGCTCGATATCTGGGAGACGCTCGCTTCCGTGCGTTTCTCACCGGTGAATCCCGATCCCGATTCGATCGCCCGATTGATGGATCGGGTCAGCGAGTGTCTCGACGAATTGGAAAAGAGCCGCTGGAAGGCACGGACGGCGCGATCTTGCAGGAGCGACCGGGCATGAGACTCATTTTCGGTCTGTTGTTAATCCTGCTTGGCATGGGGAAGGTATCGGCCGAGGATAGTTTTCAGGCGCTCTTCGATCGGGCGAATCGGCATTTCGAGAGCGGGGATATGGATTCAGCTCAGGGTATATATGAAACGATGGTCCGGCAGGGATGTATCAACCTTGCAGTCTACTATAATCTCGGCAACTGCTATCTTCACAAAGGGGATATTGGACGTGCCATCGCGATGTTTCTGAGGGCTGAGCGTATCTCACCACGCGACACCGACCTCCAGGCGAATCTGGCATTGGCCCGATCGATGATCGGGCAGCCTGTGGAACTCCCGAAAGTCAATGTCTTTATTGGTTGGATCCAGCGTCTTCATCGTTCACTCTCAACTTTCGAACTCGTTGTCTCTGCTCTGATGGCCTACTTTCTGACAATTACGGCGTCTTTGGCGGTAACAATCGACAGTCGCAGGCGGAGTCGCCGTCGATACATTCGAATCGCTGTGTTCAGTGCGATTTTGTTCGCAGTCGGTGCAATCGGGCTAGGAGTCCGGGTCCATGAGCGTGAATTCATCGAGACTGCCG
Organism: uncultured bacterium; assembly: GCA_964472395.1. Lineage (GTDB taxonomy): Bacteria > CSSED10-310 > CSSED10-310 > CSSED10-310 > CALFER01 > CALFER01. Next base: position 7,913 of record CAYYMM010000068.1, read on the forward strand.
TAGCGATTCAAGACGAAGTATCGGCGCGTACCGGACCCGGCGATCACTTCACCGAAGTGTATCAGCAGCAGGCCGGCTATGAGATGCGGGTACTGAGGCATCAGGGTGGATGGGCTGAAGTGCGACTCGGAAATGGGTTCACGGGCTGGGTGCCGGATGATTCTATCGAGCGTCTCTGATGGATTGTCGGTCCTCGCGATCTGCTGCTGAATCATCGAATTTGAAGAAAAAAAAACCTGCGGAACACGCAGGTTTTAAATCAGATCAGAATGGTGCGGATCGAGTTAAGCGGGGCCGGTCTGTTCACGGCGACGGCGGCGAATCGCAGCGGCTTGTTTGCGGCGGCGGCGCGCACTGGGTTTTTCAAAATGGCGCTTCTTCTTGAGGTCGGATGTAATACCTTCCTTGTCCATTTTCTTCTTCAGAACCCGGATTGCCTTGTCGAGTTTCGCATCGACAACTCTCACGTAGATCAGACGTATCACCTCGCTTCCATTGCATAATCCAGACGTCGGAGCGTCCGTAGGGAGAGGACAATACCGTGCAATTTCACTCGTGTCAAGATCAGAAAACTCTCTTCCGTTCCGGGTGCTCGGGCCATTGACACCTCTCCCTTGTTTCTTATATTAATCCCGGTGCAACTGGAAGTGCACACTCGCTGGAGAAACAATGCGATCCGCACGGGTCTCGAAATACTTCAACATTCTATTCGGAATCTCGATTTGGTTTCTGCTGACCCTTGTGTATCTCGGTTTCTATCTCCAGAAACTGCAGTTCCGCACGGTTTTTTTTGTCAATGTCTGCATTTTGTTTTCTGCCTGCCTGATTCTCTGTGTGACTCGTTCCGGGCCATTCTGGCCTCGACGATTGTTCGAGAACAAAACGCAGGTCATTGTTTTCCTCCTCATTCTCGCACTCGGGATATTTTTCAGAACCTGGCAATTCGAGACATTTCCTCCTCAAAAAGGGCAGCATCTGGAGGAGGCTCAATCGGGTGGTGTGGCAGCAAACTCGCTCCTGACAAATTCGATTTATCCCTACTTCCCCCTGGCGGATCTGATGGCGCAGGCAGGTTTGTTATGGTTCGGTAAAACGATGACCGCCATTCGAATCCCATTTGTGATCAACAGTCTTTTCAGTGTGCTGTTTTTCTTTATCGCGAGTCGGTTGCATTTGCGATCGTTCTATGCCGCGGCGATTGCATCGATTCTGTTCTCCTGTTCCGCGTTCCTGGCCGGCTCATCACGCATCGCGCTCGAAACTATGTCACCCACAACCACGCTCACCCTCGCCATCGCCGGCGCGATGTATGCCGTTTCACGTCGTGATAGCGCTTCCATTGCAATCGCGGGTTTCACCTCAGGCCTCCTCCTTCTGGAATACTTCAGTTACAAACCGATCGCCTTCTATCTCGCGATCTTCATCATCGTCAGTCTGATGCAGAATCGCACGGAACCGTTCTGCGAGGAAAAACCGCTTCCGATCCAGTGGTCTCATCTATACAAAAATGCCGCTCCGTTCGTCCTGATCATCTGTTTCTGTGTTGCCGTGAGCATGCCTTTGATCGCATACGATCGTGATAGACCGTTTACGCTTCTGTTTGAAGGGTTATGGCGGCATTCGCAGACCATGGAAGCCCAGGCGCGAACCGAACCGATTTCGGAACTGATCAGGAACCAACTCATAAATGTTGATCAGACCTGGCGGTTCGTGTTCTCCGTCAGTCCTGGTCAGAATGATGTGCTTCCTGATTCGATGGGTCTGATTGAGTTCTTTACGGGGGTTGCCGGTGTGGTGGCCCTCGGATATTGTCTCGTGACCTGTCGGCGTCGACCGACCCGGATGCTGCTAGTCGGTTCAATTCTGATGACAGTAGTCCTGGGAGGTGTTCTGGTCACCAATCCCTCGCGATACCGCCTGATCCCCCTCATCCCGTTTTACTTTCTCTCGATCGGAGTCGCAATGGACGACATGTTTGAGGTCGTGAAACGACGACGCGGACTATTGATCTGGAGAACCGCGCTGATTGTTTTTATCGCAGTCGGATTGAACGGATACAATTTTTTCTATATCGCGATCCGGAACCCTCAGGTGCTCGCGCCATTTCACGATACCAATGTCGAATTGGGACTGCAGATCGCAACGATTCAGAAGGAACACCCGGACTGTCAGGTGCTGTTGGTCAGTAACCGCAAGTTTCTCGATAGTTACAACGATTATTCGTTTCTTTATGATCACGAGCGTCTGATCGTTGCGGAAACAATCCCGCCGTTAATTGGAATCCAGACCATCGCTCTGGCACACGATCAGTTCGTGGAGGTGCTCGCGGCGCACCCCGGAAAAACCGAATGCAAGGAATGGCGGGAAACCCGAAATCGTTACATGGAATGCCGGATCTACTGATTACGGGATGGGGAAGGAGAGGGGATGGCAACGGCAGGCGACAGGGATAGAGCACTGGTCAGGATCATCAAGGAACCGGAGTTCAAGGATCTTCCGGTTCCTTCTTATGCAACACCGGGATCAGCTGGCGTCGATCTGTATGCAGCGGTACCGTCTCAGTTTACGCTCCAGCCGCATACGTGGCGGTTAGTGTCCGCAGGGATCCGGATCGCCATTCCCGATGGATTTGAAGCACAGATCCGACCTCGTAGTGGCCTTGCGCTCAAATATGGCGTCACGCTGCTCAACACACCCGGAACCATCGATTCGGATTATCGAGGGATTGTGGGTGTGATTATGATGAATCATGGCGAAGAACCGTTTCAGATTCAAAGGGGTGATCGCATCGCTCAACTCGTGATCTGCCCCATCGCGCATCTCGATTTTGAAGAAGTCGCCTTTCTCAGACCCACCGACCGGGGAGAGGGAGGATTCGGCTCGACCGGGTTGGGGTTTGACGAAGAGCGGACGGCTGAAATTGAGACGACGGAGCACATGAGGAGACATTCGGATTGAAACTGACCGTAATCGGCTCAGGCAGTGAGGGCAACTCGATCATTCTGACCGGATTGAACCGTCGCATCGTGATCGATTGTGGATTCAGCCACCGGGAGTTTGCGCGTCGATGTGAATCCGCCGGGATCGACGCCGACGGATTCGACATGATTTTCCTGACACATGAGCACTCGGATCATATCCGCGGTGCGGGCGTGCTGGCCCGGCGATATCAATGCCCGGTTGTCGCGACTGAGCAGACATTACGACGGGGACGGGCAATATTGGGCACATTGCCGGCTGTGCGAGTTCTGTTCCCGGGCGATCTCGTCGAGGTCGGAGATCTGTCGATTCAGGCGTTTCAGGTACCTCACGATGCTGCTGACCCTGTCGGCTATACCGTAAGCTCAAATGAAATCAAAATCGGTATCTGTACCGATCTGGGCTGTATCACTCGAACAGTTCGCGAGATGCTGACGGGATGTCACGGATTGGTGTTGGAAATGAACCATGATGTCAATATGTTGATGGCGGGTCCATATCCATGGGAACTCAAGCAGCGGATCCGTTCCGACAAAGGACACCTGTCGAATGACGATGCCGGTGCCTTTCTGCATGAAATCCGCAGCCCTGACCTGAAACATCTCATCCTCGCCCACCTGTCCAAGGAAAACAACCTTCCGGATCTCGCGCATGTGATTGCCTCCCAAGCGGTCGAATCCGAGGGACCATTGTTTGGCACTCGGGTTAGTGTGGCGAGTCAGGATGAGGTGATGGAGACACTTGATTTCGGGTTCGACAGGAGGTTTGCATGATACACAGATACTCCCGACAGGAGATGAGTTCGATCTGGACCGATGAGAGCCGGTACCGGCGATGGTTGGAAATTGAGATTCTTGCCTGTGAGGCACGTGCCGAGGCCGGTTTGATGCCTGTGGAAGCCGCGCGGCGGATCCGACAGAATGCACAGCTCAACATTCCTAAGATCGAAGACGTCGAGGAACGGACGCGTCATGACGTCATCGCGTTCGTATCGGTTGTCGGCGAATCGATTGGTGAGGACGCCTGTTTTTTTCATGAGGGTCTGACATCCTCAGACATCCTGGATACCGCGTTGGCAACACAACTCGTGGATGCCGGCCGCTTGATCATCCAAGACCTGGTCGATCTGAGAAAAGTGACGGCTGATCTGGCCTGGCGACATCGGAATACACCGATTGTCGCCCGGACACACGGTGTTCATGCCGAACCGACGACATTCGGTCTGAAGATCGGGGTCTGGCATTCTGATATACGAAGATGTATTCAACGGATCGAAGGGGCGATTGACGAGGTACGCGTGGGGAAACTGTCCGGAGCAGTCGGCAATTTCGCACATCTCCCGCCAGAAATCGAACTCAAAGTTTGTGATCGTCTTGAGTTGAAACCCGAGCCGATTGCGACACAGGTCGTTCAGCGCGATCGCCATGCAGCGTTTCTGGCGGCAGTCGCTCTCGTCGCTTCGGTGGCCGAAAAGATTGCGACTGAGATCCGGCATTTACAGAAGACCGAGATTCTGGAGGTCGAGGAACCCTTTGGGAAGGGGCAACGCGGATCGTCAGCGATGCCGCACAAGAAGAATCCGATATTGTGTGAGAACATATGCGGTCTGGCGCGGCTTGTGAAATCCTATGTCGTTCCGGCGCTCGAAAATGTCGCACTGTGGCATGAACGTGATATTTCTCATTCTTCCGTGGAGCGGATCATTCTGCCGGATGCGACTATCGGTCTCGATTTCCTGCTCAATCGATTGCTCCGGGTTCTCACCGGACTCGTCGTGCATCCCGAACGCATGAAGACGAATCTCGATTTGCTGCAGGGACTGGTGTTTTCACAGAGAGTTCTGCTGGCGCTGACTCAGAAGGGGATCAGCCGTGATCAGGCCTATGAGATCGTTCAGCGGAATGCACTGAAAACCTGGAAGGAGACATCTTCCTTTGCCGATAATCTGCTTGCGGATCTCGACATCGCTGGCCGGTTTTCTGAATCCGAAGTGCGGGGATGGTTCGATCCGGCTCCGTACATGACACATGTCGAATACCTTCTCGATCGCGTCGGCATTCGTGCGCCGGAGCAGGAGAAACCATGATTTTCGATCAGGGATACCATGACGAATGCGGTGTCGTAGGGATTGCAGGCCATCCGGAAGCCTCCAACATCGCGTATCTCGGCTTATATGCGCTGCAGCATCGTGGACAGGAGAGCGCAGGAATTGTCTCGACCGATGGCGTGAATCTGTTCGCGCATCGATCCATGGGGCATGTCGCTGATATCTTTTCCCGCGCTACCATGGATGAACTCAAGGGCACTTCGGCCATCGGCCATGTCCGGTATTCCACGCAGGGCGGGTCATTCATCAAGAATGCACAGCCCGTGGCGATCTCATGCTGGCGCGGTGCCATGGCACTCGCCCATAACGGGAATCTCGTCAACGCCCTAGAACTTCGACAGGAACTCGAACGGGACGGTTCGATCTTTCAGACCACGAACGACTCCGAGGTGATTCTGCATCTGGTCGCCCGCGCTCCCGATGTAATCCTCGAAGATGCACTCGCCTCGGCGCTCCGTCAGATCAAGGGCGCTTACTCAATCCTGGTGATGACAAAGGATCGACTCATCGGAGTCCGGGATCCTCACGGGTTCAGACCGCTTGTGCTCGGGGATTTGAAAGGTGCGCCGGTCCTTGTGAGCGAAACCTGCGCATTGGATCTCGTCGGCGCTCGATTCGTCCGCGAAATCGAACCCGGTGAAATGCTCGTGATGTCTCCGTACGGAATGACGTCGATGTATCCGCAACCGCCGCAGAAGCCCGCGGCATGCATCTTCGAGCTGATCTATTTCGCCCGGCCTGACTCGATCGTTTTCGGCCAACCGGTCTACATGGTCCGTAAAAAACTCGGTCGCCAGCTTGCCGTCGAACAACCTGTCGAGGCAGATACCATCATCCCGGTGCCCGATTCCGGGATCGGTGCGGCGTTGGGGTTTTCCGAAGAAAGCGGGATTCCGTTCGAGATGGGCTTGATCCGGAATCATTATATCGGACGCACATTTATCGAACCGCGGCAGTCGATCCGTGATTTCGGCGTCAAGATCAAGCTCAATCCTGTGCCGGAGTTGATGAAAGGTAAACGTGTCGTGTTGGTTGACGATTCGATCGTGCGCGGCACGACCAGCCGCAAGCTGGTTCGGATGGTGCGGGCGGCAGGAGCGCGCGAGGTTCATTTCCGCATTTCATCGCCACCAACGATCGGACCGTGTCGTTACGGCATCGATACACCGACATCCGACGAGTTGATTGCGACACACAAGACTCTGCCTCAGATATGCGACTATATCGAAGCGGACTCGCTGGGATATCTGTCGATTCCTGGCATGCTGTCAGCTGCTGGATTGACTGAGAACGACCGGTACTGTCTGGGTTGCTTCAACCTGGATTATCCGATTACCCTCAGACCCCGAATGGAACTTCTGCCGGGGCTTTTCGATTCAGGGCATCATGTGTGATTCCGGGCGGATGAAGTTCCGGTAGGTTTGCAGCGCTGTCATCCCGATGATCTTGAAATCGAAACTCAACGACCAGTTCTCGATGTAGAACATGTCGTATTCGAGTCGTTTTTTAATCGACGTGTCACCCCGGTAACCGTTGACCTGAGCCCAGCCCGTCATGCCGGATTTGACCTTGTGTCGTAACATGTACCTCGGATATCGTTCGCGGAACTCCTCAACAAAAGCAGGCTGTTCGGGGCGGGGACCGACGAGACTCATTTCTCCCTTCAGAACATTGATCAGCTGGGGCAGTTCGTCGAGATTCCACCGGCGTAGAAATCGACCGAGACCGGTGATCCGGGGATCGTTGTCGACCGTCCATCCAGTCCCATTCCGACCATGATCGTTTTCACGCATCGATCGGAATTTGTATATGTCAAACGGTTTCAGATCGATTCCCATTCGGCGTTGTTTGTAGAGAACCGGGCCCGACGATGTCAGGCGGATCAGGAGAGCAATGAGGCCCATCAGGGGTGAGATCAGGATCAGGGCGAGGCCCGAAATCGTGATGTCCATGATTCGTTTGATGACCAGGTTGTATCCGGAAAGCGGTGTTTCGGTCAGATTGATGACCGGAAGTCCGTCCATGTTCTGGAATCCGGCCCTGAGAGTGATGTACTGGAGGATATCCGGAATCAGCTTGATATCGACGCATTCGTTCTGGATCTGCCCCAGAAGATGATAAATACGTCGGTGCGCGGACAGAGGCAGGGTAATGTAGACCTGTTCGATCCCGTAGTTGCGGATGAGTTCGGGTGCATCGTCGATCGTTCCGAGCACGGCGATTCCGTCGACGGTTGTCCACTGCTTTTCCGGATCGTCATCGACAAAACCTACGGGTCGCAAGCCGATTTCCGGATGCTCCTTGATTTTCTGCAGAAAAATCTGGCTCAGATGCCCCGCACCGACAACCAAAACATGTCTTTGATTGTAGCCTTTTTTCCTGAGATACCGGGAGATGGCACGGACCGCCAGCCGATAGAAGAGAATCAGGAAGATATCACAGAGCCAGAAAGTCAAAAACAATGCACGCGAATAGGAAACGACCACACCTTCCCGGACCGGCCGGATGAAGAAGAACGTGAACACAAGAAAAATCGTGACGCTCAGGGTGACGGACGAGATGACGGACAGTACAAGATCGAATATGGGGACGCCGCGTTTTGTCTTGTACATCCGATTGAGGCGGAAAATGATCGGCCAGATGATGGTAATGGCAATCAGGAACTTGAGATTGATGAAGTCCGAGCGCGGGGGAATGCCGAACTCGACTGGAATGAGCTGCGTGAAGGTATCGGAGTAGAACCGGGTATAGTAGGCGGCGATCAGGGCAATGTAGGAGAAAAGGAGATCGAGGATCCCCTGCGTGACGGCGATCAGACGGTGATTCTGTTTAAGCATCCCGGAGACTCCGGGCAGCCGTCAGCAGGCGGTGACCAGGACGGAATGATTCCGGTTCAACATTCGATAAATCGCCGGGTCATGGTCGTTGTTGACAACTGCATGGCACGCCTGCGCAGTTCGTTCGAATCAACTTCCATCGACTCGAATTCCTCCACTGCCTGATTCAGCGATTCAGGTGTCTGCCGGTCGAAAAAGTGTCCGGTGACGCCTTCTGTCACGGTCTCGAGCACTCCTCCGGCGGCAAACGCAATGACAGGCCGCCCGCACGACTGAACTTCGATGGGTGTCAGACCGAAATCTTCGACTCCGGGAAATACCAACGCTTTGCAGCGCCTGTAACAATCCCGTACTTCAATGTCCGACAAACTACCTCTGAAGTCAATATTCGGCGCTGATCCACTGAAGAGTTTTTTCTGGTCGGGACCGAAACCGATCACAACCAAACGCCTCCCGCTGATCGAAAATGCACGGATCGCCAGATCCAGCCGTTTGTAGGGGGCCAGAGCGCTCACGATCAGGTAGTAATCTTCCGGAGGGTCCTCGGAGGGCGTGTAAAACGAAGTGTCCACCGGCGGATGAATGACTTGCGCTTCTCGGTTGTATACCTCCCTGATTCGCCTTGCGACGAACTCGGAGTTGCTGATGAAATGATGAACACGTGCTGCTGTCCTGCGATCCCAATCACGCAGATAATCCCTGAGGAGATGCGCGGCGATCCGGGTCGCGCATCCACATTGGCCGGGTCCGAAGTAAGCCTCGAACTGATCCCAGATATACCGCATCGGTGTGTGACAATAGCAGACCGAAATGGATCCGGGAGCCGCCATCGCGCCTTTGGCCACCGCATGACTGGTGGAAATGACGAGATCGTATTCTGATAGATCGAACGATTCGATCGCCATTGGGAAGAACCCAAGATACTTTCTATAGTGAGTACGGATTCCCGGAAGGCCCTGCATCCAGCTGGTGTGTATCGGATGCGACTCGATGGTTTCGGAGACTCGACCCGGAAAGTGAAACAGCGTGTAGATCGGGGCGTCCGGGAAGAGTCTGCAGAACACCTCCAGCGCGCGCTCACCCCCTCGCATCCCGGTCAGCCAGTCGTGAACCAGCGCGGTTTTCACGCGGAGAGCTCCTCATCCAGAGCAATCAGCAGATCCGACATCCTCCGGATGAATAGGGAAGGATGGTAGGATTGTGCTGCGACACGAGCCGGTTCAACTGTCGATTTACGGAACATATCGTCGCTGACGAACCGTGCCAGCGAGGCCTTTCCGGATTCAAGATCCTGCGGGTTGAAAAAGGCTGCGTGCCCCGCCGTGATTTCACGATGCGGCCGAATGTCCGAACACGCGACCGGCGTGCCGCATGCCATCGCTTCGGCGACCGGCAACCCGAAACCCTCGGCCAGCGACGGCATGATCAGCCCCTCCGCTCCAGTCATGAAGAGGTGAATGTCCGTCATCGTCATCCAGTCGGCCATCCGGATATGTCGTGCAATCCCGAGGTGATCCGCGAGCGATCGGATAGCTCGTGAGCGTGGCGGCCCGGTCAGCACCAGTAGCGGGGGAGTGGTGAAGGTCGAAATGATTTGTTTCCAGACGACGAGCAGATAACCGAGGTTTTTATGATAGAGATCGTTGCCGCAGTAAACGAAATATGGACGGTCGATCGCGGGATGTCGTTCTTGAAAACTCGCACGTGCGTCCCGGGAAGGCTGCGTAAAGAACACCGCGTCCACACAGTTAGGAATGACAGTAATCTTTGGAGCGGTTCCGGGGAGTAGCAGTTCGAGATGATCGGCAGTGGACTGTGAGACCGTGATGATCCGATCCGCGGCATTGATCAGCGATACGAATTTCGTTCGAGCCAGTAGACGATGGTAGCGGCGCTTGAGCGCTTCGCGAAGACGATCGAGCGGAGTTCCCAATGCAGGGATTTCATCGAGCAGCACCGGGGGATCGAGATGAATCAGGTCGTGTACGGTGAGGAGAAATCGGGTCGATCCCGGATCGGGTGTGACGTAGTGAGGGGCGAAAAACAGATCGACAGGACTGCGGACCGTCAGCCGGCCCTGGAATGGAGTTCGGCGATGCGTTCGAATCAGCTCGAACTCGATTTTGGCGGAGGATAAGTCGAAACCGTCCGGTGGAGCGTCTGTTCCGCTTAAAAGCGTCCATGTGAATCGATCGGGAAACGATGGAATTCCGCGCAAGACATTCCGAATGTAAGTGCCGATGCCGAAATCATCGTATTTACGAATGTCGAACGCGATTCGCATGACTGATAACCCCTCGATGTACGTTAACCGGGACACCCGGTTTAGTCAATGAGAACTCACCGGACGATTTGACATTTGATCCCACGCAGACTTAATTAAAAGTAGCCGTTGTTGTTACTTGAAAGTTGCTCCGGTATCGTGCCGGAGATGCATTTTTAGGAGGCTTGAGATGAAACCTGTATTTTTCTGGGGACTTCTCCTCCTCGCGTCGGTCTGCGTGCAAGCGGGATACGGCGACTGGGTCGAGAATGAACTCCTCATCCGGCTGCCGGACAGACAGGGGGTCGAGGCTGCGATTGCCGGTGTGGACGGACAGATTCAGACTGCGGAGGTCCTGCTTTCACACGCTGGATCCGTCTGGTGGCGCGTGCGATTCTCCGGTCTGGATGATCCGCTTGCGTCTGCCGAGAAACTGATGCACGGCAACCCGTCTCTGTTCGCAGAGCCGAACTACCGGATTCACGGGGCTCTGATTCCGGATGACACTTATTACCTTCAGGGCCTTCAATACTCGCTCGGGCACGGATCCGCTGTGTTTTTCCCTTCGGGCATCCAGGACATCGACGCCGAAACCGCCTGGAACATCTCGACAGGACACGCATCGGTTTCCGTGGCGGTCCTTGACAGTGGAATCGACTTCGATCATCCCGATCTGTGGTCGCAGCTATGGAGCAACCCGCTTGAAGTTTTTAATGGTACGGATGACGACGGTAACGGATTCGTCGACGATCTGTACGGATGGGATTTCGTCAACTTGGATGCCGATCCGTCGGATGACAATGGTCATGGGACTCAGGTGGCGGGCGTGATAGCGGCCCGCGGTAATGATGCAGTCGGAGTTGCGGGTGTGGCCTGGAGCTGTCCCGTGATGCCGATCAAGGTTCTGGATGATCACCTGAGTGGCTCGATCGCATCAGCTGTCCAGGGAATCACATATGCGATTCAGCAGGGCGCATCTGTCATCAACTGCTCCTTCACCGCATCGAACCATGATCCGGCTCTCTGGACGGCGATTGATGCGGCATCGACTGCAGGGATCATTGTGGTCGGCGCAGCGGGGAACGACGCACAGGATGAGGTGAAGTATCCCGCCGCCTACGCGGAGGTGCTCTCGGTTGGAGCATTGACATGCTCCGGAACGATCGCGGATTTCAGCAACCATGGGCTCGAAATCGACCTTTTCGCTCCCGGTGTCAGTGTATTTCAGACCACCTGGATGGAAAATGGATTACGGAATCCATATGCGGGTTCCAGCGGGACGTCGATGGCATGTCCGCACGCGAGCGCCGGCGCAGCGCTCCTGCGTTCGCATCACCTGGGTGATCCGACCTGGACCGCCGGGTTCATCTCGGCCCACCTCATCCATACCGCATCCGATTTTACCGATCCGGAAGGCAATTCACGGAAATCGCTCGATCTCGGCGCTGCGCTTACAACGATGCCGCAACCCGATCTGCAAGCATCCGCTCCGGAAGTGACACCATTTTATGACACGGACTTGGACGGGCGGTTCGATCCGGGCGACATCTATGATTTTTCATTTTCGATTCGGAACGAATGGGCCGACGCGCAATCGGTCATCGTGATGCTCTTGTCGACCGATCCGGATCTGATCGTCACGAACAATCCGCAACTGGCCGGAGATATCGCTTTCGGTCAGGTCGTGCCGGCACAGTTTCGGATCGATGCGGACGATGATGCGGTGTACGGCGAAACGTATCTGTTGATGTTGCAGATACAGCCGGCGAGCGGAGCGATGCAATCCAGTGAGGTGCAAATCACGCTCGGACCGCGGGAATTGAGTGGAGGTGTCTATGGTGTGCTGGGGTTGGGAGCAACCGTTCCGGCCCGGCAGTATCAGGTCATCTCACCGATCGTCGTGACCCCGGCAACTGCTCTGATGGTCGAGCCCGGTGTGCGGATCATGTTTCAGACTGGAACTGGATTGAGTGTGTTCGGTGAGTTGTCGGCCGTTGGCGCTCCAGGAGATCTCGTTATCTTCGAAGGCGCTGAAGACGCCATATGGGATGGAATCCGTTTCATGCCGGGCAGCGTCTCAGCGGTCTATTCGTCGATGCCTCCCGACGGAGACTTCCTCGGGGGATCTATCCTGGAATGGTGTCGTTTCGAGAACGGGAACCCGGCTGTGCAATGCTCATCTGAAAGTAGCGCTTCGACAGCATCTCCCTATATCAACCGATGCACATTTGTATTGAGCGAGATGGGAGTGAAGATAAGCGGCGCGAACAGTACGTGCGTGGATCGCTGTCTATTCAACAGATGCCTGAATAATCTCAGGTTCGAGGATCTGATGATTGCTACCGGTGGAAGTCCGACGATCCTGAGATGCACGACAATTGGAGATGCGAGTGGAGGCACTCAGAATATCAGTGCCTACGAAATCATGACGCCATACACGGCAGCTCCGGTCATACAGCATTCGAACATCTTCGGTGCGAATCCGTTGGGTGGATTCGATTTCTACGCGTATGTTCCTGCTAATCCTCCCGTTATGTCCTTCCCTGCCATGCAGAATTACTGGGGTCCCTATACGACGGCGCAATTGCCGTTTGGCGCGACGGATCTGATTTATGACAGTTATGATATCCCGACACTCATCACGGTCGATACCTCTGGGTATCTGATGGATTATACTTCTGAAGCCCCTGCGTGTCTGGAATCCGTTTTTCTGACACCTTCTGGTATCGTTCAGATGGGTCCTTTGCATATCGATCTGGTTTTTTCTAAGGAGATGAATCAGGCGATGCCTCTGTCTGTGACATTCGGTTCTGTTCCCGATTACGATAGTGCCGCATTCACGGGCATGTGGATTCACGGGACATTGTGGTCGGGCGATATTATGATCGATGAATCACTCGCCGATATGGGTGGCACACAGACGATCCGCATATCCGGGATGAACGATCAAGAAGGCATTATGTTACCGGACGATATGAACAACCAGTTCACCTTGTCCGGTTCGATCGAGGGCGTTCATGGAATGGCGATCATGGGTAAGATCAACAGTATCGATGTGAGCTGGGACGAAGAAGAAGAGAAACGGGATCGGGCGGCGTATGCCGGGCATGTCGTGGTATGGGGTACGCAATCCGGTGTTTACACGCATGAAAAACGGGTTCCCGCTCCGGCTGTCATGACCACACTGACTGCTCCCGAGGACATTGCTAACGGTGTGACATACTTTATCGGGATTCGGTATTATGAATCGGACATCGAGAGTCCTCCCCCCTACAGCTATCTCGGACCAGTGTATGCCGAGGGTGTTGGTGAAACGCTTGAGCAATCCGTTGCCGTTCCGGCTGTTTCAATTGCCGGGATTGCGGTGTTGCTGATCGGCGTCTCGTTCGGGATGCGATTCCGAACGACCCGATCCAGATGACAGACTCGATAAAAGAGGTCAATTCGCTCCGACGCACCTTGAACCTTCGGTCCGAACGCATTATTCTTGACGGTCGATGGCGTCGCATCTCCCGGAATTCATCGATGGATATCGAATCCTCCACTTGCTCGGACATGGTGGAATGGGCGAGGTTTATCTCGCCGAGGAAACGGACACCGGTCGACGCGTTGCCCTGAAGACCCTCCTGTCGCGTACACCCGGTGGTGCTTATCGTTTCCAGCGGGAATTCCGCTCCATTGCTCGACTCAAACATCCCCATGTTATTCAGGTATTCAACTACGGCATGATCGATCGGACTCCGTACTTCACCATGGAGTTCATAGAGGGCAGCACTCTAAGGGAGTACATGCGGGACTGGGAGAACAGCTACCGAAAAAGCGATATTCGGACAACTCGCCGTCTGGTGCAGACCTGCAAAATCATGACTCAGATCTGTTCAGCGCTGTATTACATCCACACCCGCAGCCTCATTCACCGCGATTTGAAACCGGCGAACATCATGGTCACAACCGAAGGCGAAGCCAAGATCATGGATTTCGGCCTGGCGCGCGAAATCGACACATCGGTCGCCCTGACGAAAACCGGGGCGGTCATTGGCACGGTCGCGTATATGTCTCCGGAACAATGCCGCGGTGCACGCCTCGATGCCCGCTCCGATCTCTATTCACTCGGCGTTCTCCTCTACGAAATCGTGACCGGACAGAAGCCGTTCTCCGGCGATCGACCGATGGATATTCTATTCAAACATGTCGACGAACAGCCCGCACCGCCGTCGTTTCTGAACCCGAATGTCACCCCTGAAATCGAATCGATCATCATGAGGCTGCTCGAAAAGGATCCGCATCGACGTTTCCCCAACGCGCAGGATCTGAAACGTCGCTGGGAAGAATATCTCAGCTTTCTGACGGGTGAAACGCTCGTGTCGGATATGCTCGATTCGATTGACTCCGATGCGAAGCGGATCGAACCTCACTGGGAGCCCGGTTTTACGGGGCGCGATGAGGAAGTGGCGCAGATCCGAATAGCACTGGATTCAAAGACGAGTGCTTTCCGGCCGGTGATCCTGATCGAAGGCGAGGCGGGAATCGGAAAAAGCCGACTGATCGGTGAGATTGTTCAGAAGTCGAGACTGGATGGCCGGAAAGTCTTTTTCGCACGTTGTTTCCCGGGAGAAAACCTGCCGTTTCGGGCTTTTTCCGATGTGATGGACGCGATCAGCGCATCCTTGTGGAGGAGTTCTCCCGAGATTCAGACGAAACTGCTCGGCAGCGACAGGCCGGTGCTGGCGAGATCCTTTCCGGGGTTTGCCAATCTGAAGCCGACTCCAGGCGAGATCGAACCGGAGGCGCTCAGCCCTTCCGATGAGCGATTACGGTTGTTCGCCGCTGTGCGGTCGATCCTTCTGCGGTTCGGTGACGACCACCCCGTCCTGCTCGCACTGGACAACCTCCAATGGGCGGATCCCGATGCGATCGATCTGTTGCGATACATCGTGGACGCCTCGACCGCATCAAACGCGAGCGATCCGTGTCGTCTCTGCGTCGTTTGCCTCTATCGGATTCCCGACGTTGAATCCAACACACCGCTGTCGGAACTCCTGTCGGATCTGGCACATACCTCGAAGACTCAACGGTTGATCCTCAAACCCCTCTCTAGGGATGCTATATCGGCTATGCTCCGTTCCATGCTGGGCATCGATGAGGGATTGCCGAAGCTGGCAGCCTGGTTACACGAGATGACCGGTGGCAATCCGTTCTTCCTCGAGGAAATCGTCATCAACCTACTAGAGACGAAAACGCTGTTCCGGAAAAAGGGGAAATGGTATCTGGATATCGGCAATCAGCAATCCGTACCGGCTGATTCGATGGGCATCGCTTCCGGAAGTGTGATGGTGCCTAAAGGTATTCATGACATGATTCTTCAGCGGATCGAGACCATACGGCACGACACGAAAAAGGTGCTGGAATGGGCCGCTGTGGCGGGCAGGCGCTTCGAGTACGAACTGCTCAGGCAGGTGGCCGTGGATGACACCGAGGAACTCTTCGATTGTCTCGATGAGCTGCTGCAAGCGGGGATTCTGTCCGAGCGGCGTGGCAGGGACGACGAGTTCTTCGAATTCGATCAGGCTTTGGTTCAGGAAGTGGTGTACGGCCGGCTGTCCGCCCTGAGACGGCGTGTCTATCATCGTAGACTTGCGGAGTATTTCGAATCATGTGCCGGGCAGAATCCGGACATTGACGCGCTTGCGTTCCACTGGTCCGCGTCGGATCGCTCCGCCCAAGCGCCTCCGTATCTTTTCAAATCGGCCGAGTCCGCCATCAGGCGTTATGCAAACGGCCATGCGATTCAGTCCTACTCGCGTGCAATCGAGATCATTGAGGGATCGAAAGGTGACAGATCGGACACGATCGATCAAACACTGCTGTTGGATTGTCTGAATCGCCGCGGAGACGCCCTCAATGAAACCGGCCGTACGTCGCTTGCCGAAAAGGACTACGAGTCAGCGCTCGCAAGAGCCGTCGGGATCGCTGATCGATACAATGAGGGCCGGGCCTATAATAAACTCGGTGTGATCGCCGAAACCCGGGGACAGTATCTGCGCGCCATCGAGTTCACTGAAAAATCGATGCTAATCTGGAAGGAACTCGGGCACGACGCGCCGCTCACCACCTGCCTGATCAATCTCGGCGTCCAGAACTGGAAACTCGGACGTTATCCAGACGCTCTGGAAGTCTACCGGCAAGCGCTTGACCATGCCCGAAGACTCAGGAACAGACAGCTGGAAGTTTGGAGCCGATCGAACATCGGACTCGTCCTTGTCTCGCTCGGTAGCGAACGTCAGGCGGCTGAATACTTCCGGGAATGCCTCGCGATCTTCGAGAAAGCCCAGATGAAACTGCAAGTCGTCCAGTCGCTCTCGAATCTCGCATGGGCGCTGTTCCTTGCGGGTGAGTTCGAGGAGTCGGAACGATGCAACCGGGCAGCGCTGGAATTGGCAGAGGTGATCGATCATGCTGCGGCCTGTG
>CAYYMM010000069.1:0-24184 GCA_964472395.1 uncultured bacterium
CACCCTGCTGCGAGGACGACGGCATCGTGACGCTGAAGGAGATCTGGAATCAGGATATCGCGTCCGAGCACACATCCGAACTCGATCGCGATTCCCAAGCGCATGATGTTATAGATTTCACGGTCGATCACGTCCCGCGGCAGACGGAACGAGGGAATCCCATACCGAAGCATGCCGCCGGGTTCCGGCATCTGTTCATAGATCGCCACGTGATGGCCAAAGATGGCCAGAGAGTGGGCGACCGCGAGCCCTGCCGGACCAGCTCCGACGACTCCGACGGAACGACCCGTCGCTGAGAACATGTCTTCGGATATAACGTGATCCGGAGTTTTATGATCTGCTGCGAACCGCTTCAGATAGCAGATCGAGATGGGTTCGCCGAGGTCGGATTCGCCGTGTCGGCAGGCGAGTTCACAGGGCCGAGAGCAGATCCGTCCCAGAACACCCGGGAACAGGTTTGACCGTCGGTTGATCGCGTAGGAACGATTGAAGTTCTGGTAATAAATCTGTTCGATGTAGCCCGGAATGTTCGTCTGGGCCGGGCATGCCCACTGGCATGGTATATTAGTCCGGATGTACTCCACGTCATCCGGATGGTCACTCTCGCCGGACAGGTCATGCCAGGGTTCCCCAATTCCGTACCGGATGTCGTTCGTCATGCTCCAACCCCTGTCTTTTAAGAAGGTCCGGGAGAAGCCTGCCAATCCGGACCCGCATCAATCGGATGATGAAAATGCCATCCGATTTGATTCATCGATCGATTCCTGACGGATCGGATGGCGATTGACGAACCACCACCACGCGGCGATGATCGCAAGTGTTCCGACGATCCAGGCGATTCGCAGCGACGATTTCGTGGACGGGTTCAGCGATTCGCCCACAAGAAATCCGAATCCCGCCACACACAGCGCCCAGATTACACAGTTGATCGTCTGGGCGATAGCGAACCATCTCACTTTGAGACGACTGAAACCGAACGCGATAGCCCCGATCAGACGCGCTCCATAGAAGTATTGGAGCAAAAACACCGATAACCAAGGTTTGTTCCGGATCAGCCGATCGATATGATTCATCGTCATTCCGTAGCGGGCGTGCCGACTCGGGTTGACACCACGAGCGATCATGATCTTTCCGATTCCGAACCAGAACAGATGGCCGAGCCAGGCGGAGAAAAAACCAACTGCCCAGACCTCAAACGGGTCGAGCAGTTGTTGGCTGGCAAGAATACCGGCGCTCGCAAGAACGATCTGCCCCTCGAAAAAGCAACCGATCGCGACCGCCCAGAGACCATAATTCATCAGGAAACCGTTCATCAGATCCATCCGGGTCAGTTTAATGGATTTTTAAGGAAACTCAACGAAATTCAACAATTGGTTCGGGATCCCCGCGTTGAGATTATCTCGATGTTTCATTAAACTACCCTGCATGACTGCTATGCACAACGATATCAGACTTTCCCTGCAGATCACGATACTCGTAGCGCTCTTTGCCATGTGTGGCATCACCGCTGCTCAGAGTTTGACCTGCGAAGCCTGCCGAAAGCCGATCTCCGGCCGCTATACCGTCTACTCGACGGGTGCCGAACAGCATGTTTTCTGCGATGCATGCGACGAACAGCTCCCGCACTGTGCGGTCTGTTCGATACCGGTTGTATCAGCCTCGACCGGGTCCGGTGACATTCTCTGCAGGGATTGCAGGAAAACCGCCCGGTATTGCGCAGTGTGCAATACACGGATCACCGGCGCATACTTTACGTCCCAGGATCAGCTGCATGTCTACTGTGCCACCTGTGTGGAAACCGCGCCGCGATGCGATGCCTGCTCCGACATTCTGAGACCCGGCGGACATCGGCAGGTTGATGGGCACACGCTCTGCACGCGATGCGACCAGGCATTGCCCCGTTGTCATGCATGCGGTAAAGTCATCCTCGATACCTCCGTCACATTCAACAATCTTCCTGAGCGATACTGCGCGTCCTGCGCCGCAAACCGACCTCACTGCGTCTCCTGCGGACGCCCATGCGAACCTGATGCGAAGGAACTGCGCGGCGGCAATATGCTTTGTAACCTGTGCCGGCCCAGCGCCATGCTCGAAGAAAAATCCATGCTTGTTCTGGCGCACGAGGTACGTGAGCATCTCCGAACGCATCTGTTGATGCCCATCGTGCGACCGATCGAGATCGTTATGGTGGATACCCTCGGTACGTTCGAAGACCCTTCCTTCCGCGAATCCGGTCGGTTCATCCAGACCGGAGAGCGTTTCCGGATCGAGATTCTCCGAGGTCTTTCCTGGGAAAAATGCCTCGAAACACTGGCACACGAATTGGGTCACGCATGGCAGGCCGAGAATCTTCCCGGCATTCGCGATTCCGAATCACGGGAAGGATTCGCGCAGTGGACAGCCTCCAAAGTGCTCGAAAACTATGGTCTGACGCACCTGATCCGGCAGATCGAAGAGCGCGATGATCTGTATGGCAAGGGCTATCGCGCCATGATCGCGCTTGAACAACGACTCGGTATCGAAGGCATGTTCAAATCGCTCCGAAAACGATCCGGAGCATCCTGAAAGGAGTTACCATGAAATCGATCCAACTGGCAATTACACTCATGATCCTGCTTCCTTTCGGCGTTCATGCCGAACTGAAAATCGGGGATCCCGCTCCGGATTTCACACTCACGGATATGGACGGCAAGGATCATACTCTGTCCGGATACAAAGGTCGGATCATCGCATTGTATTTTTATCCAAAAAATGACACGCCGGGGTGCACCAAAGAAGCTTGCAATCTCCGGGACAACTTTGCGACGCTCTCGGAAGCCGGCATCACCGTGCTCGGTGTCAGCTACGACTCACCGGATTCGCACAAGGCCTTCACCGAAAAGCACAAACTCCCCTTCACACTCCTGTCGGACAGCAAAAAAACCGTCTCGAAACTGTATGGCGCCGACGGGATGCTGATGCCTAAACGCATGACTTTTCTGATCGATGCCGAGGGGAAGATCATGCATGTGTTCGACTCAGTCAAGACTGATGCGCATGCCGCTCAAATCATGGAAGTTTTGAAGCCCTCGAAATAAGTCGGTGTTCCGATGGAATCCGCGGTGTTTTCACCCGCAACAACTACGTCATTTCGCGGCGCCGGTAAAACTCGAACATGAAAAATTCCCATTCACGCGTGATCGTTGTTTTATCGGGAGACACCTGATCGAGAATCTCAAAAGTCCCCGATTCCCAACTCATGATCTGATAGACCGCATCCTCTCCGAAACAGTTCCGGGTTTCAGCATGCGCGATTTCGCCGTCGATGAAATAAACCTTCCCATCGCGACCGTCGCACTGGATCTTGAGCAAACCGGTCTGGCGGATGAGGTGGTTGAGTTGTAAAATGTCCAGGATCTTGAGATTCCGGATGAGGCCGGTAAAACCGGGACTCCGCCGCTTCTCCTCTCTGGCCACAAGCAACTCGAACGCGGCATTGATCATTTCCACCACATCGAACGGCTTCGGGAAATAGCGCACAGCACCCAGTTTTTCGACCTGATCATGGATCGCCTCCGTCCCAAATCCCGTCATGACGAAAATCACCGGATCCGATCCGAGCGTCTGGATTTTTTCGAGGAGTTCGATGCCGCTGAGATTGGGCATGTGAATATCCGTGATCAGCAGATCGAGTGATTTGAGTTGCTTAATGCAGGCAAACGCCTCAAGACCCGATTGCGCCTGGTAGATCTTCAGGTCGGGGTCTTTCCGACGCAGGCCGGTTGCGAGCGTCCAGGTGATGCTCTCTTCGTCATCCACAATCAAGACATTTCGAACGGTCATATGTCACTCGCCTCTCTCATCGGTCCAACCAAATTCCCATGTCCCTAATTCGCCATAGAGCGCGGTCATGGCCGGATCCGTCAATGCGGCATACCATTTTATCCCGTTCGCGCTGCCGACGCCATCCGGCCAGACAAATTCCGGCAGAACATCGATTGCCGTGATGCCGAGCGGGAATGCGGGATAGCTATCCAGATACGAATCGAATTCCGTGAAGCCAGGCGCGAAAAAATAGGATCCGTATACATCCAGAACGACAAAGAGCGGATACCCTTCGATTGGCGCGGTATCGAGATTCACGACCGTGGCCGAACAACCGCAGAGATCACCGGGATGAAACAGCGTTCCCGGCATGGAAACGGTAACGCGGGTGAGCCCCGGAGACTGAACGACCGTGCTTTTTTTCAAGATGGAGTCTTCGGGATCAAACACCACCGACGACGGGGCAGCCGATGCATTGAATTGGAACACATCGAGACGCTTGCCGACGATGACGTGTTCGACATACGTTTCGCCACCGGAAAGCGTCCATTCGATAGCAGCCGGCATCCTGAAAACCTCCGGTGCATTCTCCTGAACCTGCGTGACCCAAACCGTCAGTTTTCCGTCGGCATATCGATGAGCAATTTCGTATTCCGGATAACCCATGTCGTAAATCCACTGGATGAAGAACCAATCCAGATCCGCTCCATAATGCGCTTCGCAGATCGATTGAAAAAACTCGGTCGTCGCATGACCATACGTCTTCTGAGCATAGTAATCCTGCATGATCGCCCAGAAGATTGCGTCACCCGTCACCCGGCGGAGCATATGGAGCACCCAGGCTCCTTTTTTATACGTGGTCGCACCCCAAACGATCTGCGGATCGAATATCGGGAATCGGTTCTGCGCATCCTCTTCGAAATAGCGGTCCCGGAACTCCGCCATCACGGCGTCGTACGATTCCTGCCCCGCGATGTGCTCCTCCCAGAGCGCTTCACAGTAACTGGCGAATCCTTCATTCAGCCAGACATCCTCGCACCCCGTCAATGTGACGGAGTTACCCCAGTACATGTGGGAAACTTCGTGTGCGAAGGTGTCTTCATACGCACCGTCTCCCGTGATCAGAGCACTGCCATAGCTGATCATATCCTGGTTTTCCATGGCGCCCATCAGTTGAACCTGTGCCAACCCCAGCTTTTCGAAGGGATATGGCCCGAAGGCTGTCGCGTAGAAATCGAGAATCTGGTCGTCCCGCGCAAAATCCGACTGTGCGGCATCCAGTTTTTCCGGCAGCACATAATATACGATAGGGATCGAATCATGCGTATGCCCGAAAGAACTGTACTCAGCGATGTTGAGCGTCGCGAGATAACTCGCCATCGGACTGTTCTCGATCCAGACAAACGTCGCCCGATCGCCACGGCTCTGCTTCGATTGAAGCGTTCCGTTGGCGGCAACCGTCTTCGGATCATCCACCGTGATGCGGAATTCATACAGCGCCTTGTCACGCGGGTCGTGAAGGCACGGGAACCAGCGCGAATTCTCCACCATCGCATTGAAGGCGAACCGCGCATCGTCCTTGGGTTTGTATTGGAAGTGGTTTGAGCCTTCGACTCGATAATCGACCGAAACTACGAACGGATCATTCCGGTCGATTGCAGCCGGAAGCGTGATGCAGATCTCGTGGGTATCGAATGTAAAGGTCGCGGGTTGATCATCCGATCGTACTGCGCTCACGAAAGCCTTGTCGTCCTTCATGAAATCCAGACGCACGACAGATAACCCATCGACCGCACTCGCTCCTTCTACCGTGGCGGTTCCATATACCGCACCATCGACGCCGGCTGCGGGGAAATCGACGGTAAGCGTGAGGATGTAACGGGTGACATCGATGTCGAGTGTCGGGTCATCGATCGGGCCGGAGTACGGACATATATAGGGATTCTGTGCATGGACGGCGCTCAGACAGCAGACAAACGCCAGAATAAAGAGCCATTGGAAGCCTCTGTATGTTCGGGTCCGTGCATCCATTTCCGCCTCCTTTGACGTCCCGCGTACAATCCGGCGCGGTGAGTATTGGTTCAGAACCGACATTGAATTATATAACACGATGGGAGCGGATGGGAATGCGATTCGCTGCCGAACCGCGATTCGAGGGATTCGACCAGCAGCTTTTCCTTATCACGCGCGTCTCGGAGATCCGCCGTCGATGATTGTCCCGTGACCGCTTTCGAGCTATGGTGATCCTCGTGAGAACGACGCACGCGTGTCTGAATGTGCCGACACGGTGGAGACATGATGAAATTTCTTGCTGAACGAGCCCTCATTCTGAATCAGATCCGGAGCCACTTCAATTCCCGAGGGTTTCTCGAAGTCGAAACCCCTCTTCTCGTCCGGTCGCCAGGCATGGAACCGACGCTCGAAGCCTTTCGGACCCGCTTCACTCCACTCGGGAATGCCCCCTCCCAGGATCTCTATCTGCCGACCTCGCCCGAGTTTCATATGAAGCGTCTGCTCGCCGATGGGTACAAGCGCATCTATCAGATCACGCGGGCTTTCCGGAACGAGGAACTGGGACCCTTGCATAATCCCGAGTTCACGATTCTGGAATGGTATCGAGCGGATTGCGGATATGAAGCGATCATGGAGGACTGTGAGGTATTGGTGCGTGACGCGGCGGATACGACCGGCGGGAATTCGGCGAGGCGGACGATCCGTCGAGCGGACCGCGTCATCGATCTCGACGTGCCATGGGAACGGCTGACCGTGCGCGATGCCTGGCTCCATTATACCGGGATCGATCTGGAACGGGCGATGGATGCGGAAATGTTACGGGAGGCCGGCCAGGCGCTGCAGATTCCCGATTTGAGGCCGGGGGATTCCTGGGATGTCCTGTATTTCAAGATTTTCCTCGCCAGGATCGAACCGAATCTCGGGTGGGATCGCCCTCTCATTTTGCATGAATATCCTGCCTGCATGGCTGCTTTGGCGCGTTCGAAACCCGACTCTCCGGGAGTGGCACTTCGTTTTGAAATCTACATCGCGGGAATCGAACTCGGCAATGCCTTCGACGAACTGACGGATGCTGACGAACAACTAGCGCGGTTTGAATCGGCGGCAGCTGAGAAGCGGTTGATGGGGCGCGAACCCTTCCCTGTCGATGAAGCGTTCATCGATGCATTGCGGCGCGGGATTCCGCCCTCGAGCGGCATCGCGATAGGAATCGACCGCCTTGTCATGCTGCTTACCGGTGCTCAGACGATCCGTGACGTCATGGCGTTCGGATTCTTGGAATAACTCGGAACTCGCGTTTACAGAGTTTCCCTGAATAGTTCTTCCCGCGGGCGCGGGATGATGGTACTTCCCACGAGCAATCCTGTTGAGGAGGCGGATTCGACAGCTGCATCGACGGCAGCGCGAACAGAAGCCACATCGCCGTTCAGGCAGAAGTACCCTTTCCCACCGATGGCCATGGCGAGATGCAGTTGGAACAGAATCACATCGGCTGCCTTGACCGCCGCATCGGCTGCAAGGATCGCAGCCACCGCCGAAAAGGTCTCGACCACCCCGATCGCGTCGCGATCACCCGGTGCCAGATCGACGGAGCGTCCGAGTGCATTGAGAACCGCCGGGTGGATATTGGGCAGCACGAGTTCATCGATAACCATTCCGGAAGCCGCGAGTTTTCCGGCATCGAGCGCAGCCCGGACCGCATCGACGTCCCCATGCACCGCCACCAGGAATTTTCCGGAGCAGATCGTCCGAGCGACGGTAAGAGTCACGGCTCCGGCTTTAAGCATGGCATCTTCGGCTTCTAACCCGGCGGCAATCGAAGAAAACTCCAGAATTCCGATCGCTGTGATCACATCAATGCCTCCTGATCTCGATAGCATCTCCCACACTCGCGATCACGCCCTCAATGGACGCATGGAGCATCACGCCCATCTTCCCCTCCGGAATCCGTGCAATCAGTTGCCCTTTCGAGACACGGATTCCGACTCCGACGACCGGTTCGGCCGGCGCTCCGACATGCTGTCTGAGGGGAATCCGGACCTTATCGGTCTCGATGCGCAACGGCTTGAGTGGAGCGGAGTCGTGGAATCGATCGAGACCCAGCTTTCGTTTGAGCGCACCGATGGGGGGTTTCCGATACTCGTACATTGGATGAGCAGTCGTCTGTGGCAGTTTGGGAGTTTTACCGAGCGTCTGCAGTTCCTGTCGATCATCGAAGGTAATCCATCCCGGATCGAGATCCTCGGGGCAACTCCAGAATGAACACAGCTGGCAGCCGCAGCAATACCGGGTGGATTCCGGCGGAGGGGTTCCCGGCAGGCTCATGGCAATGTGGCGCATGGCCTTGTGCGGTTCAACGGGATGTCCGAGCAGATATCGCGGGCACAACTGCGTACAGAAACTGCATTGATCGCAGGCGGAGCGAGCGATCCGGTGCCCGTGTTTACGGGAGCGGAGATAGCGTGCGAGCAGGCGATGGGTGCGAGGCAGGACGATCAGACCGCCGAGCGTTTTAGTAATGGGCGAATCGAAATCCTCGATGAGCTGCCCCATCATGGCGCCACCTCCGAGCAGTCCGTGGGTGCTTTCTGTTCCTTGAAATCCGGTAGCCGCAAGCGCTTCCCGGATCGCCATTCCGATCGGTGCTCTGATCGTGAGAGGCCGGGGGACATCCCCTCCCACAGTGAGGAACTTATCGGTGACCGGTTGCTCGTTTCCGATCCACCACAGGGTTTCGACATTAGACACAACGATACCGACATCCAGTGGAAGCCCGCCAGGCGGCGGGATACGGCCGGTCGCTTCGTAGCAAAGCGTCACCTCGTCACCGGCCGGATACATATCGCCGAGAATCTTCAGTGTCACGCCGGGGATGAGGTGCGATTGCAGGGCATCGATTGCGGAATGTGCTTTCCGTTTCAGGGCGATCACACCTGACTCCGCCCCGGTGATTGCGCAAGCTTTCTCGACACCGCGAACGATCGTCGCGGGATCCCATGCCATCAATTCTTTGTCCTTGTGGAGGAGCGGTTCGCATTCCGCACCGTTTGCCACGATGATCTCAGCGTGGCAGTTCAACTTGACATGAGACGGGAAACCGGCCCCTCCGGCGCCTGCAACTCCGGCGGAGGCGATTGTATCGAGCGCGTGTTGACGATTGAACGGATGTGTCATCGGTTGCCTTCCCGAAATTACTATCCTACTTTTTTTTTTTTGAAATTTCATTTCATTTTCGAACGGTACACGGGTAGATTGGGATCATGGAGCGGGATCATTTCATTCATATCCGATGCCCGATCTGCCATGGCCCATTCCTGGCGCGATCTCCGAGTCTGTTTCAGGGTCGGTTATCGCAGGCTCAGCTATTGTGCAAATCGTGCGAGTATCATGGCGAAATCCGGGCACGCATCCCTGTGTTGATGCCGCTTGGCGTGCAAGCCCAATGGATTCCCCCGATCGAGCGCGGCCTCGGTCCCGTCTCCCGGCGACGGATCACCGCATCGAATCGTGAAGAAGCGCTGCTCCGGTTATTGGGTTCGACGCCTACTCTCCCCTCACCCGAGCAGATTCCCGTCCCGCCCTATCTATTCCGGAAAGCGCTGATGGCGGGTACTGAGCAATGGTTCCGGAGGCATGTCAGAGCGTTGGAGGAGGATACGCCGTTTCAGATGGAGCTGGCACAGTTTTTAATGGCGCGCATGGTTTCGTTAAAGGTCAGACGGGTTCTGGAGGCGGCTTCTGCGTACGGGCGATTCACGGAGCATCTGGTTCGGAGCCGTCCAGCGGGCGGCATTTCGTTGGCGTGCGATCTGGATTACGTGCGAGTCAAGGTCAGCGAGCGTCGCATTCAGCGCCTGGCGTTGCCGAACCCGTTTTTACCGATTGTCGCAGATCTGCGGGCGCTGCCGATTCCGGATGCCCATCTCGACGGAGTGGTCAGTTTTTTCGGCTTGGATTCCGTCGAACGAATCGACGCGGTGCTGGATGAAATCGTGCGTGTCGTGCATCCCGGAGGTTCTATTCTTGCGGCAACGACGGAGACCGGTTCGCGATTCGGCATGGACGACAGCCGTGAGAATCTGTTGATTCATGCCGCCCGGGATCGATTCGGATTTCATCACGGCAGCTCTGATCTGGCTGGACGCATGGAACGAGCAGGGTTGACTTCGATCCGGAGCACGGCGTTTCGGACACCGTCGATGCGGTATGTGATACTGGAGGCGACCGTTCGCTGACCGGATTGGACTGATCCCGGATAGAAGTGGATCGGGGATTTAGACCACCTTGGTTGCCGGAACGCACTGTATTTGCTAAGATATGGGTTCCGGGTGTTCGTTTCAGAACACGAGACATCTTCAATCAACAGGAGTGAATCAGATGAAACCTTTGTCAGATCGTATCAATGGGCTGGGAACCGAGAATGCTTTTGTTGTCCTTAAGGAAGTCAACGAACTGATTGCCAAGGGCAAGAAGATCTACAACTTCTGCATTGGTCAACCGGACTTCAAAACGCCGAGGCATATTTGTGACGCAGCCAAGAAGGCGATCGACGATGGGAAGCATGGGTATACACCATCGACTGGCATTCCCGAACTCCGAGCCTCTGTTGCCCGATTTTTCAACGAATCCCGAGGACTCGATTTTGTTCCCGATGATGTGGTCATCGCCTGTGGGGGAAAACCGTTCATCTGGTATTCCATTTTTGTGACGACGGACTATGGCAAAGGCGACGAGGTTATTTTCCCAAATCCGGGATTTCCGATTTATGAATCGATGATCCGCGGACAGGGCGCAGTACCCGTACCGCTCTATCTCCGAGAGAATAAGAACTTCAATTTCGATATTGCGGAGTTGCGGAAGAAGATCACACCCCGCACGAAGCTTCTTATTCTTAACAGTCCCCACAATCCGACCGGTGGTGTGTTGAGTCGGGCCGAACTCGAAGAAATCGCCGCGATTTGCCAGGAACAGGATATCTGGGTGTATGCCGATGAAGTCTACAGTAAACTCGTGTACGATGCCCCATTTGCCTCGATCGCATCGATTCCAGGCATGCGGGATCGAACCATCGTCGTTGATTGTGCATCGAAAACCTATGCGATGACCGGCTGGCGAATCGGTTACATGGCCAACCGAATTCTTGCTCCACATGTCACGCGCCTCGTAACAAACTCTGATTCTTGCGCGCCCTTCCCGAATCAGGTCGCTGTAGCTGCGGCATTGGATGGGTCACAGTCGGACGCCGATCATATGCTGTCTGTATTCCGCGAACGCCGCGATTTCATAGTTCCGGGGTTGAACAAGATCAATGGCATCACGTGCAAGACACCGGGCGGCGCGTTTTATGTCTGGCCGAATGTGACAGAAGCGTGCCGGATGACCGGATGCAAGGATTCCGAGGAATTCCGCAAGCGCCTGCTGCATGAAGCCGGTGTTGCGTGTCTAGCCGATATTCACTTTGGCCCGCGTGTTCCGGATGAAGGCCAACACATTCGTTTCTCGTATGCATCGAGTCTTGAGGATATCCAGGAAGGGTTGAACCGAACAGAAGATTTCATCAAACGGAACACCCGATAAGTCGTCCATAGGGGGCCTCTTGCATATCGCACAACGGGTACGGCGCCGATCTCGTTATTTTTTACGAATACTGGCCGGCGCCGTGTACCTGGTGGGTTTCGTTTCCTCTTCTACGGCCGCTAACCCCAAAGCACTCGAACTCAAATGGAATTTCCTGAACCCGGATCCATTGGTCTATTCCATCGATCAGGAGATCAAAACCCAGCTAGATCAGTTCGACGCCGCGACAAACGAATGGAAAAAGACTCCCGTGAGTGCCGAGCGAATCGATGGGAATCTGTATCTGAATCCGACGGGTGACGGAAAAAGCCGGTGCGATCTGATTCTCGAACTCAAGGAATCCGAAAACAAAAGCCGGGCGACGCCTCTACCTCCGGAGCAATTCTTGCCACAGCTCGTGGCGCGTTTTTTGTTGGGCAGCGACGGAGGGATTGAGGAATATGCCGGTGGGAGTGTTCAGGAAACCTACCTGTTTCTCAGACTGATCCTGGGACTTCCGACCAAGGCATTACATGAACATGAAGGGCGAATTGTCCCACTCGAACTATACACTCAGGCGCAGACGACCGATCTGAGCCTCGTCGGTTCGGTCATCCATGAATTGGATGGATTCGAAAGGATCGATGGCATTCAGTGCGCCCGGATCAAATGCCAGATCAGCCTCGCATCACGTCTTGACCAGCAGCAAAATGAAGGATCGGTGAGTTGGAAAGGGGATGCGACGGTGTATTGGGCGCTCGAACCGATGCGGTTGCAAAGATCGACCTGGAACGTCGGGAAACTCATTGAAACCATTCAGCCCAATTCCCGCGTTCCGACGCGGATCGTGTCGATCTTTAAAATCGAGTGTTCTTATGTCGGCAATCAGGACCCGTTACGTCTGATGCAGCAGATGACGCCAATCACCCCTCGGACGCCGGTTCCGGGGATGTGATGCTTAGCCATTCAAGTCGTCTTCAGGTGCATTCAAAAACAAGACATAATGAGGCGGGTTATCTTGACAACCCGATGAAAATGGCTTTTTATCATTGATTATGAACTCCGAATTTCAAAGACTCCACAGAATCAAAACATGACCGTATTCCGGGAATCTGCTGTACTATTGTCGATGGATTTAAGGGATGATGGTTATCTAAGAGGGATTTGACATGGCATTGAGTAAACTCGATATTCGGGAAAAGTACAAGAAACTCGATGATTTTTTCGCAGGGGAGACCGGGAGACATGTTTGCGTCTGTGGATGTAATCTCCAGATCGAATTGAAGAAAAGTCATTTCTGGAACGGAATCCCCAAATACATTTTCGGACATGCTGCCCGATTGCGAGTCGGATCGATTCAGTATGACGATGATCAATTCTACTCCGTTCGCGACATCGCGCGGATCGGAAACGTCAGTGAACAAACCGTTCGTCTCTGGATGCGGCAAGGTTTGATCGTTACTGCAAAGACGGTTGGCAGGAAGAATCTGTTCGTCCGCAAGGATATCGACGCTTTTCTCGCAGAGCGAAAACACCGTGTGCCTTTCGATAAAAACCTGTTCGTTACGGTCAGTGAACTGAAACGGATGGGTGTTTCCCGCCGGAAGCTCAGGAAACTCGTTCGAGACGGCGATATCTCGGAGCCACGGGTCTATCGTCGGGAAACTCATTATTATCGTCCCGAAATCGAAAAGTATCTTGAGGTCATTCTGGAAGATGTTACGGATGAAAAGCAGAAGAAACGGGCTGATCAGACCATGATCGAGGATCTGGTTTGCAGAATCAATGCGCTGGAAGCCCGAATCGATGCGCTTGAAATCTTGCGCAAACGGTAAAATCAATATCCATCCGATCGGGAGTTCTCATGTTCAAGAAGGTCGCGGGAGGAATAATCAGATCATTCGGGATGAAACGAAAACCCCTGACTGAAATCCGCTCAGATGATTCCAATCTCTCGAACGCGAATGTTCCTCCCTCCAATGTGCCTCCTTTCCGTTCCTTTCGAGAGCGAATCGAGGCGATTCTAGAGCAGCATGGACCGGACAGCTTCACCGGAACGATCTCGTCCAACTCGACAAACGAAGCCGCCTACCTTTTCCAGAAGTTCATGCGAACTATCATTGGTACCAATAACATTGTCACCGTTACCTCTCCAGACTGGCCCTTCGATCCTCAATCTGCCATCTATCAATCTCTGGGACAGAACTCGATCAGTCCACCGATCAGCAGTATGAGATCGGCCGATCTGATCCTGATCCTGCAGGGAGGGTCTCTTGACTCGAATCGAATCTTGCTGGATACGATCGCGCAGGCTCAACGGGATAATCAGGCCAAGGTGATTTTATTCGATCCGGAAACGCCTCCACTCGCCGACAGGGTTGATCTGTATTTCAGAGTCGGATCCGAGGGTGAGAGCGATCTACTCAGGTATTTTCTACATATGGCGCATGTGGTCGGAGCGACTGACCGTGAGTTCGTGTGGCGGGATAACGGAGGGTTTCAGAAACTGATTAAGGAAGCGAAAACCTACACGGCGGAAGCCGTTTCCAGGAAGTGGTCCATCCCGATGGAGACGTTGCAGCAGGCCGTGCGTCTGGTCACGCAGAAGCGCCGAGTTTCGATCGTCGTAAACACACGAGCTTTCCCGGATGTCCAGGCATCACGGGTAGTAAAAGACGCCTTGAATCTTGTTCTCGCTCTTGGGCACCTCGGAACAGCCGGTCGCGGACTCTGGTGCACATCACCGTTCGAGAACCCACTCGGGATCCCCTGCATGGGTTCCTCTTCCAGTTTCCTCCCGGGACTGACATCCATTTTCAACGAATCATCCCGCGAATGGTATGCGCAGACATGGAATGCCTCCATCCCGATGTCTTCGGCCGAATCGAGCATTGCGCTGCTGGCCCGATTTCAGGACAAATCGACGCGAGCGCTGATCTGTCTTGGTGACCCCCCCTTTTCCGGCCTAATCCCATCCGAACGACTGCATTCACTATTAAGCAATCTCGACATGTTGGCTTCCGCCTCGATCATGATGGATGCCCGGAGCAGCTTCTTCTGGCCTCTTCATCCCCCAGAACACACTTTGGGAACGAGAATCACGGCGGAACGTCTGATTGTACCATTCAGCAAAGGCCAAGGACCGAAATCTTCTTCCGAATCCGGTATCTATCAGGATTGGGAAATCGTATCACTCTGGATTGACAGCTTTCTCGAATCTCCCGGAACACCTTCTCTCCCAGCCATTCAAGGAGAGATGATTGCCTCTATCAGCAGTTTCATCGAGTTAACGCCGACGATCCTCGAAAACGAATCGAGATACTTCAAGCCGTTCACCGAAGAATGTGTCGATCCGGAAGATTCTGACTTTGAAATCGAAGACATCCAGAAGCTGAAGTTTCATCATCCTCCTTCGTTTCAGAACGAACCGTATCACGACAGCATTTCGATATCCCTCAAAAGGATTCCAACCGGAAACGATTCCTTGTCAACACTACGCATTCATCCGGATACCGCGTCGAATCTGGGGATTCGTGATAATGAAACTCGGGCGATTACCATGGGCACGAATACCATTGTTGTGGCGATACGATTGGATGAAACGCTCGCGCAGAATTCGTCGATCCTCGAGTATTGTGAGATTTCCACGTGTATCGACCTGACAGGATTGTCCGAACAGGATACTCTGAGGATCAGGATAGGATCGGAGTTCGGAGAGTGAAACGGCACTCGTATTTCCTGATCATTGAGACTCTTCTGTTCGCCATGCTTGCAGGATTGTCGGGACTGTATCTGACAGCCGGCTTTCTTGTTGTGTTCAGCGCCATCAGTCCATATCTGATTCGCTTTCCTTCTTACAAGGGCACGTATACAGGAATCCTTTTTACACTGACAGCAGGACTTGCTGCATTCTGGTGGGTATTTCGATCATCTTTGTTTCCCGTCATGAATGCGGCCGCGGGGAAAGTCTCGGTTCCCATTCCGGAGACATTTAGCGCTTTCAAGTTGCTTTTCACTCGGTTTTCCTTCGAACTCGCCGTTGTCTCATACCTGATCCTGCTTTTCAGTCTATTGATTTTTCGAATTCACCGCATGAGGTTGTCCGCGAAAGCCGGTCAGGAGCGAAACGGATGATCCCGTTGGAGATCGTACTTGCATCGGGACTCGTTTTAATTTCAGCCGGACTCATTGGTTGCCTTTTGTCCCGCGATCGTGACGGATATCCGGTCTCGTTGTATCACTGTGCTCTCGGGATCTGCCTCGTGTTGTCCACCGGCACGATTATCTCATCTCATCCAAATTCCCAGATATTCGCCTGTATGATCACGGGGCTTCTGGCAATCATGCTCCTGGTGATGAAGAAACTGGACAGCGAATGAACACGAGGCTGTTTCTTCTCATCATCATTACGGTCTTCTGCATCGATTCTCTCCTCCGGTCACTCAGGTTTGCTCGAGGATGGCGGCGAACCATACCGAAGTGGATATCGGGTTGCCTGCATCTTGCACTGATCATTCCAACCGGCATGCTTTTTGTACACATCTTGGGACAGAATCTTCAACCGATAGTTTGGATCGCAGGGCACTGGATACGCTCATCCGAAGTCTCGATTCCGATCTTTTTCCAGTTTACGCACAATCGACTACTGATGATTGGCACACTTTTCTTGCTCCATGCATTCGAATCTCTGTCCGAATCTTCCTGGAGAAATGACCCGGCACAATCCATTCTACGGAATGTATCGATTGTAGCTGGAACACTGATGATCGTGTCTGGATCCCTGATCCAGATTGCTGTTTTATCGTTTTTAAACAGTTTGTTTTTGTATTTTCTTGCAGCTCGGGTCAAGCAGGACAATGACGCCGCGACTCCCGGAAGTTCGATATGGTTTACTCTGGCTCTCTCAGATGTCTTGCTGCTTGCCGGCGCAGTTTTCACCTCGAGGATCTGCGGGACAACCGATTTTCAGGTTCTCTTCCGAGTCATGGGGATATACATCAATCAAATCGGAGGACCCATTTTCTTCTGGGCGCTCTTGCCACTATTTGTCGGATTACTCATCCGTTCTTTCATGTTTGTCATGTTTTTGTCTTCATCACGCCGCACATCAGCGGATTTGCAGATCATCGCATCCGCCCTGCACTGTTTGAGTCTGCCGTCCCTCGTGTGTCTCATCGACCTGCAAACGAATCTGTTCAACACGGTTCTGTTCAAATCGATCCTGGAATCGCTGTGTGCAATCGTTATCGCTACGATTTGCGTACAGTCCATCCGATTCCGCAGCCGATTCGGTTTACATATAACACTCATCTGTTTGATGGAATGCATAGTCTTGTTGATGTTCTACTGGGGATTCCCCGGCGTAGCCCTCCTGCTCTTCATGATCGTTACACTCTCGATGGCATTGTTCATTGGCTTACCGAAGTCTGTGAATCCCATGCAGTCTTCATTTTCTGATCGATTAGGGAATCGGATCCTTCTGATAGGGATACCCTTGATCGTGTTACTGCTGATTCAACCGGCAATCGTGATGGCGATCGAGCGAAGGGACTGGTGGACAGCAGCATGCATCACCTCGATTCAATGTTTCGCGACGATTGCATGGTCAGTGGTGACGGCAGGGGGATCAAGGCTCGGGATCGATTCATCGGGAGAGGATGTGCCGGCTGATGAAGAGTCACATGCTAATGCGTTAGCTTTTGGGCATTGGGTCGCTTTTTTTGTGGCTGCTGGTGCGGTCGTGGATCTGATATGGGGATTGGATGCATTGAGAACGACCTCTGAAGGCTCACGAACCCTGTTTTTCGGAGCGTTTCACTGGACCCCGGTCGGCCTGGGAATTGCGATGGGTGTGATGATTGTGTCGATTGGTATTTATGTGTGGGCCAGACTCTATTTCGAGCGTCGACATCAATGGTGTACGGATACAACCATCGCAACAATAGGAGATTTCGATTCGAACCGGATCGTCTCGCTGATCGATACTGGTGTGTTTTATCCGGTCATCCGGATCGGACGAATTCTATGGGAGATTGATCGGGTCGTGTTCATGCTTCTGCCTGAATCGACAGTTCAGCTGATTGGCAAGGGTTGCTCGATTCTGAGTGAGTTTGACCGGTTCGGTCGTCATATGATTGAGGCGAGAGGAATACCGGGACTCATCGACCGATGCACGCATAGTCTCGAATTCGTCTCCAGGGAACGGAGTATTCGTAATATCTTGATTATCGGATTGCTTTCCGGTTTGATTGTGTTGGCGGGGTTTGTCCTGCTGGCTGAGGGTTTCTGATGCAAGCGATGGCTTTTTTTACGTCGAATACTCTGAGTTTCGTTCTGTTTTTCCCTCTCGCGGCGGCATGCCTGATCGCCTTGATTCCACAAGCGCATCGGCGTTTTCTATACATTAGCGGCGTTCTCGCGGTTCTGATATCGGGTGGCCTGGCTCTGCATGCTGGCATATCGGCAAATTTGTCTGCGCCTGAGATGCAGTTAGTGGAAAAGCACCATTGGATTCCTTCGATCGGTGCGCAGTATGCGATCGGGCTGGATGGTCTGGGCGCGCTTTTTATTCTGATTCTGGACGGGATCGGTCTATTATCCATCGTATTCCTGCATCGAGATGGGATTAAAAAGAAAGAAATCATCATCTCGATTTTGACTCTGCTGTTTTCTGGGCATGGGGTATTTCTGTCGATCGATCTGCTTTTATTATCTTTTTTCATCTGTTTCGGACCGATTCCGGCGGTGTTCCTGATTCAGTTTACAACACGAAACCAGCGATCGAATCTGAGCATGCATTTTTTCATTTACAATCTGATCGGCAGTCTACTTGTTGTCATAGGCATTCTCTCGATTCACGTTGTTGTGTCAAAATCGATTGGGATGTATACGTTTGACCTCACAAAGATCCTGCTCAGCGGGCTTCCGATCGGAGCGCAATCATGGATCTTCTGGCTCGTACTCAGCGGATTATCCATTCGGATGGGCCTGTTCCCGTTCCATGGATGGGTGATCGATCTAGCAGAAGATGCGGCATTCCCCGGTAGTATGTTCATTCTGGCTGGATTCAACAAAATGGCCATATTCGTCATGCTCCGACTGATGCTGCCGATCCTTCCGGATGCATTAATTCAGCATACTCCGCTCCTGATGTATTTCGCTCTTGTTTCGACCGCCTTTGCAGCGTTATCGGCTATCGTTCAGGAAAACTACAATAAACTAGTGGGATATTCGGTGGTTCACCAGATGGGTTTGATCGCAGCAGGCGTTTTTCTGGCGAACAAACAGGGGATGATGGGATCGATTTCTCTGGTATTATCTCATGCGTTTGTCCTCGCGATGATCATGATCATCCTCGATTATCTATACTCCCGGATCCCTTCGGTCCTCTTTCTCGAGTTCGGAGGTCTGATCCGGAAGATTCCACTTTTTTCAGCCGGGTTCCTCATTCTGGTTATGACCTACGCCGGGTTGCCGGGACTGACGTTTTTTCCCGGTTCGTTTCAGATTCTACTTGGTTCGGTTACCATTAATCCGATCTGGGCATGTATTGTGCTCATAGGAATGCTTCTGGGTGCCATTTATAGCCTCCAGTTGTTTTTGAGATTGTTTGCCGGCATGGAATCGTCATTGGTGAGAAAGTCGGTTTTTAGTGACACCGTCGCGCTTTGGTTGAAGCTCATTCCGTTCCTGCTGCTGATCTTCGCAACAGGTTTGGCTCCGGCTCGTATCGCTAATCCGATTCAGACGCCGGTTCACAGAATCGAATCGGTGTTTCAATCGCGTAGGATGCTGATGCGCAGTGGCCAACCTACTCCAGCTCAGCCTATGACCCCGGGAGTGTTCCGTTTGAAGCCGACGAGCATGGATGAAAAATGATGGCCGGCCAAGGTATGTTCACTGCGATCGGTCCGGAGATATGCATTGGTTCTGCGATCCTGATTCTTGTGTTCAGTGAACGTTTCTACAAAGTTTCCCGGCACTGGTCTCGCATGATCGCAGGACTATCGATCCTTATTGCGATGATAACACTTGTTCCTTTCCTCTCCGGCCCGGCTTTGGTACTGGAATCGATATACATTGCAGACTCCTATTCCATCATCATTAAACTCGCCATGCTAGCGATATCATTGTTTCTGCTTGTTGGAGAATCGAGGACGCATTTCCAGGCGGAAGGCTCCGATTTCCATTTGCCCATGTTATTCGGGACGCTGGGCGGGGTGATCTCAACGGGTTCCTCCGATCTGTTCATTCTGTATCTTTCGGTCGAGTTGACTGCATTTTCATCCATTTTCCTATTGATGATGCTCCGGAATAATCTGCATTCACACCGATACTATTTTTTCAATCTGATCGCGTTTCAATTCATCGGTTCGGTCTGTATGCTTGCCGGTAACGGTTGCATACAGATTGGAGCGCGCGAATCACATTTCTCTTTAATTCGAGAAGCGCTCCGGCATGCATCCACCTCCTCTTCACCCGCTTTTTTCATGGGTTTACTTTTCCTGTTCTTCGGATTGATCATTAAATGGAGTGTCATTCCGGCACATTTTCATTCGTTGCGATATTTACCGGACGATGCGGCTCATTTCTTCATCTGGTTCTTCCTGATGATTTCGGCATCAATGACTGCCGTTTTAGGACGCCTCTTCGCGGTGCTCCAACCCATCCTGAATTTCGGGTTGAGCGACATCATTTCGACCATCGCCATAGTCGTTCTGATCTCCGGAAGTTTAGCGGGGCTCGGATCCACATCAATCCGAAAATTAGGCTATTTCCTTCTAGCACAACACGGATTCGTCATCTTGGCTGCACTTGCGGATGCCTCCCCCGATACAGCCGGGATTCGAAACGACAGCAGCACACAAGGGCTCTTGGTTCTGGCGACACTCTGCTTCCCCGGTATTTACTTCTTGCTGTTTCCGGACCGGATTCAATCCCAGCGCATCACGACAGAACAGTCACTAACCCATCAAATCGGTGTTTTGGTAATTTTAGGTACCATCGCAGGATTACCGTTCACTCTCGGATTTCACGCTCGCGTTTTCACTTTCCGATGGCTGATCTCGGATCGAGCGACGACCACATTCATCTGTATGTTGCTTGGATACCTCCTGCTCATGATGCTCAGCGTTCAGCTCTCGACTCACTTCGCACGTTTTATCCCGCGGAACTGGAGTGCACGAGCGATCTGGACTGAACGAATCGGTTTGTGTCTTTACGGAATGCTGCTTTTGGGGCTCGGATTGATCCCTTCTCCGATGATTCGCTTGTTTGAATCGATCCTGCACCAACTTGTGTAACAATGCCGATTATCCGTATCAGCGTCAACTCAGTTCTTCATGAAGTCAAATGTCGTGAGGGCGAATCCCTGTTGGAACTCTTGAGAGAACGATTGGGTCTAACCGGGACCAAACGAGGATGCGATTCCGGGCAGTGCGGGGCTTGTACGGTTGTCATGAACGGAAGAAGTGTGCGATCGTGCAGGATTCATGCCGAAAACTCGGATGGTGCAGAAATCACTACGATCGAGGGACTTTCAGCATCCGGAGAGGATCTCCATCCGATCCAACGGGCATTCCTCGAAACCGGTGCAGTTCAATGCGGGTACTGCACGCCGGGGATGATCATGGAAGCGTATGCCCTTGTCGTCGCCGCACCCCATCCAGACCGGAAGACCATTCGCCGGGCATTTCACTCCCATCTTTGCCGATGCACCGGGTACCTTCCGATTGAAGAGGCAATTCTCAGAGCATGTGATGCCAGGGATCTGCTCGATCCCGGTTATAATTTCGATATCCAAACGTCTCCTGCGCGCGTCGACGGCACGGATAAAGTTACGGGGAAAGCTCGTTTCACTGACGACATCCGCATCCCCGATGTGTGTCACGGAGCGTTGTTCTGGAGTCCGGTCGCGTCGGGGATTGTCGAACACCTCGACACCCGCCCGGCGGCTTCGGCAGAAGGCGTGATCCGAATCATCACCGCAAGAGATATTCCCGGAGTCAACGGAATCGGCCGTTGGCGAGCCGATCGCCCTTTGCTGGTCGAAAAAGAGATCCGATTCGCCGGCGATGCGCTCGCGCTGGTAATCGCCGATACCGAGGATCATGCACGAGCGGCAGTTCGAGCGATCGTTGCGCGAATAAAACCCCTCACACCGATCCTGAGCATGACTGAGGCCATCAAAGAGAATGCCCGTGCCATTCATGACGGCGGTAACACGGCATCTCGGATTCGAATCGAAAAAACACCGGAATCTTCCCGCCCGGTTGACATCAGCACTGATTTCCATTCCATCTGTGAGACGCAGTTTGTCGAGCATGCCGTTCTTGAACCGGCTTGTGCGGTGGCGGTATATGACGGTGAGGGCATTCTGCATGTTACCGCACCAACCCAAAATGTGTTTTTCGATCGATTGGAGATCATTCGGATACTGGGATTGATGCCTCGGGAATTCAGACGCGTGGTCGTGCATCAACCTCATATCGGAGGTGCCTTTGGAAAGCATGAGGATATTTTCGTCGCCCCCCTGGCTGCCCTCGGCGCTTTTCTCACAGGACGTCCCTGCAAGGTCAAACTAACGCGCGCAGAGTCGTTTCTCTGTTCATCAAAACGCCACCCCATGCGAATCGAACACACCTCCCGTGTGGATCATTCCGGCAACATTTACCGAACCGATATCCGGATTGAGGCCAACACCGGAGCCTATGCGTCATGGGCTCCGAATATTCTGAGAAAGGCAGCCGTGCATGCGACAGGCCCCTATTCGATTCCATCTCTGTCGGTTGAGGGGAAATCGATCTTCACCAACGCCGCCTTTTCCGGCGCGATGCGTGGATTTGGTGCAACTCAGAGTCTGATTGCAGCGGAACTGCACATGGACCGGATGGCGCGTGCTTCGAAAATCGATCCTCTGGAATTCAGACTTCGTCATGCACTCAGACGAGGCTCCGCGACAGCAACCGAACAACGGATCGATGATTGTGAGGGGTTGGAACAGGTTCTCAAGCTGACCGCCGAGCGATTCGGATGGAATGGATGGACCGATGGCACAGTCATCCGGGACGGTTGGTCGCATGGAGTGGGTGTTGCCGGGGCGTTTTACGGAATCGGATACGGAAACGGGATCCCGGATAAAAGCCAGGTCCGGATCGAAATCGCTGCGGATGGCAAGGTCCGGCTTTTTACCAGTGCCGTCGAGTATGGACAGGGCTCATCCACCATTTTCAGCCGTATCGTCCAGGAGACCCTGGGATGTCCTTTCGCTGCCATATCCGTCGAAACGCCCAGCACGTCCGCCACGCCCGATTCCGGGTCCACGGTTGCATCGCGACAGACCTTCGTCACCGGATCCGCATTTTTCCAGGCGGCGGCAGCCATTCGAGACCGAATCATCCGGAGCGAAGCGATGGATGTGTTTTATCTGGAGACTTCACCTGAATCTTCGGGTCGATGGAAGCATCGCTCAGATGGGACACCGATCGAGTGGAGCGAACTCGTGAACGTCGCGATAAACGCCGGAATTCAATTGACCGAGTCCCATCGCTTTCTGAATGAGACTGAATGCCTGAACCCCTCAACCGGAAAGGGTAAGGTGTACAGGACCTACTGCTTCAGTGCGGCCTGTGCTGAAGTCAGATGGCATCCGGAACATCGAAAAGCAGAAATCATCCGTGTGGTCACCGTTCATGATTCCGGACGTATCCTGCATCCGGCGCTTGCAAGAAGTCAGGTCACCGGTGGAGTCGTGATGGCGGCGGGTTACGCGCTGTTCGAGCATTACCGGCTACTTGATGGCATCCCGCAATCGCTCGATTTTGATCGGTATCGTATCCCGCGATTCGGAGATGTTCCCATCATCGATGTGGACTTTTACGAGTCGCCTTGTCGTTCCGGGCCTCTCGGGGCTAAAGGACTTGGAGAACCGGCCATGCTTGCCGCGGCACCCGCATTGATCAGCGCTCTTCAGGATGCAACCGGCCGATCATTCTCACAATTGCCCGTCCTGCCGACTCTTACGCGAGACAGTTGATTCAATATCCCCATCCAAATGTGAACATACCCATCTCACCCAGAAGGTTGGTCATGTATTGATTTGTCATCGCAGCATACCAATAAACACCAGTTACCTCGCCAACGATATCTGGCCAGACAAACTCTGGCAGGACGTGAACAGT
Source organism: uncultured bacterium (assembly GCA_964472395.1). GTDB lineage: Bacteria > CSSED10-310 > CSSED10-310 > CSSED10-310 > CALFER01 > CALFER01. The sequence goes on from CAYYMM010000069.1 coordinate 23,553, forward strand.
CATGATGCCATGAGCCAGATCGATCGTGAAATAGTCGAATTCACTGAATGAAGGGGCGAAATAGTACGATCCGAACACATCGAGAATGACGAAGAGTGGTGTCTCTTCCAGGGTCTGGCTCAGCGGATTGCATATTTCTACATTGGTGAAACACAGATCTCCAGCTCGATAATAATTCGAAGGCATGATGATCGTGCATCCGAGCGTGTTACAAACGGGGGTTGCTGTCGGAGTCGGCATGGTCACGGTCGGCGTCCAGACAGGATATGGCGGATATGCGGCAGTCGGTGTTGCTGTCGGTGCACTTGGGGTGTTGGTGGGGGTTGCGGTTTGGGTAGAGGTCGGCGTCATTGTCGGAGTCGGGGTTCGGGTCGGAGTATTTGTCGGAACCGGTGTATTCGTTGGAGTCGATGTCGGGATGGGCGTGAACGTCGGGGTAGTCGTCGGCGGTACGGGTGTGTTCGTCGGCGTGCTGGTCGGCTCCGGCGTATTGGTCGGGGTATTTGTCGGAACCGGTGTATTCGTTGGAGTCGATGTCGGGATGGGTGTGAATGTCGGGGTACTCGTCGGCGGCACCGGTGTGTTCGTCGGCGTGCTGGTCGGCTCCGGCGTATTGGTCGGGGTATTTGTCG
>CAYYMM010000070.1:0-24039 GCA_964472395.1 uncultured bacterium
TGCTGGGACTCGCCGAGATTCTCTCGAATCAGGGCCCGGACGAAGCCGAATTCGCCGTGACACTCCTGGTCAGACTCGCGGGCAGCACATCATTGAATGAGGAATCCCGGGCCCATGCGCGCAAGCTCCTCGACACGCTCGAGCAGATGTTTCCGGCGGAAATCTGGCCGGTAATGCTTGAAACGGCCGAATCCGTCCCGATCGAATCGCTCATCGATCGCGTCATGGAGGGATCGCCTCCTCTGGAGTAACGTCCGATGACGGTCAGGCAGGCCGCTGACGCTCCAGATTGTCCCGAGCCGCGGGAACCATCGTGAAAAACATTTCCAGTTTGTCACAGGCAAATTCGTCGCATTGTCCGCAGTGATCCAATCCGCGGCCACCCGCGCAGGATCGGAGTTCGCAGACCGAGCAATAGCTGAAGTGCCGGCCGTCCGAGATGCAGCCGTCGCACACGATATCATCCGGTTTGATATCCGCATGATACATCTTCGACCATTCCGCCGCCGTCGATTTTCTCAGTTCCGCATCGTCTGTCCGGGTTGCGATGAACGCCGGGCACTCGGCACACATGATTCCGCATCGCCCGAGAGATATGTGTGTCATGATGATTCCCTTCCTTTCCCGATCAGGTTTATTGGAGGTATCCGAGTTCCCGGAGTTTTTCGGATTCCCTCGGATCGAATGGCATCAATTCCTGAGATTGAATGTCCCGGTCGGTGGGTGCGTACAGCTCCACGAGACCGTCCAATTCGGCGTCCAGCCCGCATGATTCGAACGGAGACCGCTCCTGGGGGTCGGTATCGAGATTGAAGCATTGGGCCTTGCTGCCGCCGGTGCGGATCGCTTTCAGACTTCCCTGTGTGAGGGCGACCTGCCAGGGATCGACATCCTTGAAATGATGCAGCCGGCTGTGCAGGATGCGATCGTGCGGCGCCGATGCCTCGATCGGATCACAAACGTCCGTCAGGGGCATGATGTCCAATCCTGCGAAATTTTCGAACAGCCGGTATACATCGACGGAGGTGCCGTTGTAATGCTTCAGTTGACCGGTCGGTTGAGCCCCGTTCACACAAATCATCGGGACCCTCAGGACCTCCTCATACAGGTTTTTCCCATGCGTCAGCGTGCCGTGCTCGCCGAACGACTCCCCATGATCCGCCGTGATGACGCAGACCGTATTGTCGAGCTGGCCCAGATCATCGAGTCTCCGGAATAATTCTTCCACCATGCGATCCACACGCCGGATTTCACCGCGGTAGCTGTTCCGGCCATCGCTCGGGTTCATGAAAAGGTCCGGAGGATAATCCAGATGCAGTTTCTCGTATGGCTCCGGAGGCGTATAGGGGTCGTGCGGATCGATGCAGTGCAGATAGACGAACCATGGCAGATCCGGTGCCGCCGTGATTGCTCGTTCGATGCAGCCGTTGTTCACGTCGAAGGTGCCGGGGTGATAATACTGACAGGGAAAGGTATCGAACCAGTCGAACCCGTAGTCATATTCGTTTTCCTGATCGACCAGGATGTTTCCGCTGACGCCGATCGATCGGTACCCGGCCTGATAGAGTCGGGCGGGAAGAATCGCTGCGCGGTTGTTGTATTTTTTCAGGGACAAGCTGCGTTTGTTGAAGCTCTCCTGCGTGTGCCTGAACCGCCCGGTGAACATGGCATTCATGGACAAACGGGTGAAGGAACTGAACGAGACCAGCGGAGTCCACTGGATGTGGGTGCGGGCCAGATAATCCATGAACGGACTGATCGGTGCGCTGTCGCCTCCCGAGCCCAGGAAATCCGCGCGCAACGCGTCCAGCACGATGAACAGGATGTTGGGTTTTCGCGGGGCCGATGTGCGGTCGAACATCACCGGAGCGCCGATGAACACGACACCGTTCCGGCTCGGATCGCCCGATCGGGCACCTCCTGACAATTCGAATTCGACCCCGTAGTCACCGGGTTTCAATCCCCTCAACGGATAGGTGACGGTCTGCCAGTCCGCCTTGTCGCGTGCATCCATCCGGGCTTCGATCGTCCATGTCGAGACGATCGAGTCGCCTTTCACGATACGGGCCGTCAGTGTACGAACGTCCGGGCTGTCGGATGAATCCAGCCAAAACGGGCAGAAGCGGAAGTGGAGACCGGTCGGATCAACGAGCGTGCAGTCGAACCGGTGCCGCACACCATCGAACAGAATGACCGACGGACACGATACATTTCTGATCTCACCCCGCACGATCGACGCGCGTGTGGGATCCAGTATCTTCGGATCTTCGTGCTTGCGATCGGGAACCGACCGCATCAAGTCGTAAAAACCGGGTTGAATCAGGTGTACGACTCGATCGGGATTCCCGGTGTCTGAACGTGAGCATCCGACAGCCAGCAGAAGGGCCGAGGCGACGAGCACCAGCGGAACAACCCATGTGAGGTGTGTGATTGGTTTTAAGTGCCATGATCTGAGCGTGTTCATGCGGTCATCATAAACGATCCCGGAAGGATTTCAACCGATTCGTTGTCGGGGTCCGGTGACGATGATGCACGTTCGGTCGAGTGATAGAATCCATCCGGCAACCAGGGTTGTAACAGAGAAAACAGATGAGAGATCCGGTCCATGATGAAGCTCGAAGACCTGCTGCCCAATGCGTCCGTTCGCGGTATCCTGCCCGATGCCCTCGTTTCCGTCGTCAATGTCGAATGGCATGGCTCCGATGCACTCACACTGATCCATCGTGATTCCACCGGTCAGGTCGCGGACCTGCTGCTCTACCGTCATGATGAATCCCGGTTGCAGATCATTCAGACCGGTCGTCCATGGAGTTTCGATGGAGACGGCGCGCTGTTCCGCTTGGTATCTGAAGCACATCGCATACGACTCGCTCATCTCTTCGATCCGGTTCTTGCCGTCCATACATCTCTCGTCGACCCCCTTCCGCATCAGATCACCGCGGTCTATGAAGCGATGCTCCCGCGACAGCCGCTCCGATTCCTTCTGGCGGATGACCCCGGCTCCGGTAAAACAATCATGGCGGGACTCCTGATCAAAGAACTCATCGTTCGAGGCGACCTGAAACGCTGCTTGATCGTCTGCCCGGGCAGTCTCGCGGAACAATGGCAGGATGAACTGGATCGACGATTTCATCTCCCGTTCGAAATCATGACGAACGATAAACTGGAGGCAGCGCGCACCGGCAACTGGTTCATCGAAAACGATCTCGTGATCGCCCGCCTGGACAAGCTTGCCCGGAACGAGGATGTCCAGGCAAAACTGAACGCCCCGGATTGCCGGTTCGATTTGATTGTCTGCGATGAAGTCCACAAGCTGTCCGCAACCTTCTTCGGTGGGGAAATCAAATACACCAAACGATATCACCTCGGAGAACTGCTCTCACGGATCACGCACCATTTTCTTCTGATGACGGCGACACCGCATAACGGAAAGGAACAGGATTTCCAGCTCTTCCTGGCGTTGCTCGATGGGGATCGATTCGAAGGTCAGTACCGGGATGGTGTGCATCAGGTGGATGTATCCGATCTGATGCGACGCATGGTCAAGGAGAAACTGCTCAAGTTCGATGGCTGTCCGCTGTTTCCGGAACGTGTCGCCTACACGGTCCCATTCCGGCTCTCGGACGATGAAGCTCGGTTGTATCGGGACGTCACGGACTATGTCCGGGAGGAGTTCAATCGTGCGGAAGCGCTGCAGAATGATAAACGTGCAGGAACGGTCGGATTCGCTCTGACGATCCTGCAACGTCGCCTCGCCTCCTCTTCCGAGGCGATCTATCAATCATTGCGAAGGCGAAAGGAGCGGCTCGAGAAGCGCCTGCGGGAACTCGAATTACTTCAGCGCAGCGCCGCCGAACCGATTGCCGCAACGGGCAGGACGCTGGATGACGACGATGTGGAAGACCTCGATGACGCACCCGAGTCGGAGGTCATGGCGGTCGAGGAGGAGATTCTCGATCAGGCGACGGCCGCGCGCACGATCCATGAACTGAAAGCCGAGATCGTTATCCTGACGCATCTCGAATCGCTCGCTGCCGAAGTCCGCCGTCGGAGTTGCGACACGAAATGGCAGGAACTCTCCAATCTTTTGACCGTGCTGTTCGCCCGGACTGCCGATACAGGTCCGATCACGAATCACATCGTTTCCAGCAGTACGGGTACCATTCCACCCCCGAAATCATCGCCGCACCAAAAACTCGTCATATTCACCGAGCATCGCGATACATTGAACTACCTGGAACACCGGATTACGACGCTTCTGGGACGACGGGACGCCGTGTCGATGATCCATGGCGGCATGGGCCGCGAGGAACGTCGCAAAGCACAGGAAAGTTTCCTTCATAATCCCGATGTGCAGGTGCTGCTTGCAACGGACGCCGCGGGTGAGGGGATCAACCTTCAACGTGCACACCTGATGATCAATTACGATCTGCCCTGGAATCCCAATCGTCTGGAACAACGTTTCGGGCGCATTCATCGAATCAATCAAACCGAAGTGTGCCATCTCTGGAACCTGGTGGCCGAGGAAACCCGGGAAGGCGATGTGTACCGCACGTTGCTGGAAAAACTGGAAGAAGCACGGACGGCTCTCGGAGGCCAGGTGTTCGATGTGCTGGGCAAACTGCTGTTTGATGGGAAACCGTTGCGCGATCTCCTGATCGAAGCCATCCGGTTCGGTGATCGGCCCGAGGTCCGTGCCCGTCTGACACGAAGCATCGCCGACGCCGTGGATCAGTCGCATCTCCAGGACTTGATCGAGGAGCGCTCGCTGTCGAACGATGTGATGGATGTCAGCCGTGTGGCTCGTGTGCGCGAGGAGATGGAACGCGCCGAGGCGCGGCGTCTACAGCCTCATTACATCGAGGCATTTTTCCTTGAAGCGTTCAAACAACTCGGAGGCGCAGTTCGTCGACGCGAGCCGAGACGCTATGAGATCACCCATGTCCCGGCGCCTGTGCGCAATCGGGATCGGTTGATCGGAACCGGGGAACTCGTGTTGCCGCGTTACGAGCGAATTGCCTTCGAGAAAGACCTGATCTCACCGTCCGGTCAACCGCTCGCCGCTTTCATCTGTCCCGGCCACCCGTTGCTCGATGCGGTGCTGGATCTGACTCTGGAGCGGCACCGGGAGCTGTTGCGTCGCGGTACGGTTCTCGTGGACGAACGCGACTCGGGAGTGGTTCCACGTGTGATTTTCTATCTCGAACATACGATACAGGATGCCACCCTGACCCGTTCGGGCGATCGGCGCGATGTGTCCAGATGGATGCTGTATGTCGAACTGGATGCAGATGGCACAGCACGCCATTTCCATTCCGCGCCGTATCTCGATTATCGACCACTTGGAGCACATGAACCCGACATCGATGCATTGCTCGCGCGACTGGAAAGTGGATGGATCGCTCGCGATCTCGAGAAACGGGCGTTGTCTCATGCGATTGCTCATATCGTGCCGGAGCATCTGGGTGAGGTGCAGACACGCCGGTTCAACTGGATTACGAAAACGCGCCCGGCGGTGAAGGATCGACTCACCAAGGCAATTGCGCACTGGGATCACCGTGCGGAGGAGTTGAAGCTTCAGGAGCAGGCGGGGAATACGAATGCGCGTGTGAACTCGCAAGAGGCACGACAGCGAGCGGACGAGATGCAAGGGCGGCTCGAGAAACGACTGATCGATCTGGATCGCGAAGCACAGATCTCGGCGCTGTCCCCCGTTGCGCTCGGGGGATTGATCGTTGTGCCCTTCGGGTTGTTTTCCGAGATGACCGGTGAAGGGCACGGGGTGTCCGTTCCGATCGATACCCAGGCATCCGCTGCCAAGGCACGCGCGATTGTGATGGAGGTTGAACGGCAGCTTGGTTTCGAACCCGTGGATCGGGAATTCGAGAAACTCGGGTACGATGTCGAGAGTCGGATACCGGGAACGGGTCGATTGCGATTCATCGAGGTAAAGGGGAGGGTGTCCGGTGCAGCGACGATCACGGTGACCAAGTACAAGATTCTGACCAGTTTGAACAAACCGGATGATTTCATTCTGGCGATCGTCGAATTCCTGGATCATGATCGGCATCATGTGCATTACATCCGGCAGCCCTTTCATCGCGAACCGGATTACGGTGTGACGAGTGTGAGTTATGATTTTTCAGAACTACTGGATCGATCCGAAACGCCAAGGTAATTGCAAGAATTGCATCTTTTCGATAGATCTTAGAAAGAGGCTTGAGAAAAGAGAGATTTCTTTGCATTGCATCGAAATGGTATTGCATTTGATGGAACGAGCATCGAGAACCGCAAATTGAAACAGAGAAAAACGGAAATGATCTGTTCATGAGAGGAAAGATCTGGTAGTAGCTTCAAATTACGGAAAGGAGAGAAGGTGTTATGAAGAATACATTTTTATGTGTGACGGTTATGATCTTTGTTTCGAGCTTGGTATCAGCTCAGACAACTTACACTTCAATGTGGTTCAGTCAGGAAGAAATGCTTGAATGGCAAAATGAAATCAATAATGCGCCTTTGGCATATCTAGATCCGGGTTTTCTTCCGCAAACGGGTCATTTCGACCTGCTGGAACATCTGGCTATATATCCACACAGGCAAGGAAATTGTGGTGTTTGTTGGGCATTTGCGGGGAATAGTTGTTTGGGAATCGCCCTGCATGTTGAAACTGGTATCCTGGATGACCTCTCGGTACAGTACATAAATTCCTGCCGAGATGATGAATGCTGTGCCGGCGGGACATTGGAACGCTTCTGTACATTTTACACGAACACCGGTCAAGCGATTCCATCGTCAAACCTCAACGCCAACTGGCAGGACCAATTTGAAGAATGTAACCTTGAATGTTTCATGATCGGCACAAATCCCAATTATCCCATATCAAGCATATCCGGAGAAACCATACTGACTCACGATGTAGGATCGGAACAAGCGATAGAAAATATCAAGAACGTGTTGGAACAGAATAAAGCCATATGGTTTTCAGTAACTTGGAATTCCAATGAACTTAAAAGTGATTTTGAAACATTTTTTAATGGTGGACCTGAGAATGCCCTCTGGAACCAGGATAGTACTTGCGGACAATCGATCCCTAGTTATGGAGGATTTGGCCATGCAATGTTGTGCGTGGGATATGACGATGAAAATCCCGATGACAGATACTGGATCATATTGAACAGTTGGGGTCAGTCTCCAGGTCATCCAGATGGTTTGCTTCGCTTTAATATGGATATGAATTATGACTGTAAATACATTCTGCCCAATGGTGGTTCGAGTTACGCCTTTAACTGGCAGACTTTGAATGTCACCTTTGACGACTCGCTCTACCCAACCCCGACACCCACCACCATTCCAACCTTTACGCCAGTTCCGACCGCCACACCCACCACTGTTCCAAAGCCCCAAATATTCTTTGGCGGTTACCTTGACTCTTATGTCGTCACGCATCCAGATGAAATCTGCGTGCGCACCAACGCGTTCATGTATGTCGAGAAATTCAATCATAGCATTGCGCAGGCCGGCCTGACCGAATTGCCTACCGATCCGTGGGCGCAACCCAATATTATCCTCGGATTCTCTCCAGTCCAAGGTGCTGAAAGCTATTATTCCTTCTCGGACGCATTCACTGCGCCGATACATGAACCGCCCGGCGATTTGATTTACGGCATGGCTGCCACAGACGGCGGATCGAATTACACGCATCACTGGCCTTATCTACCGATCCGGAACAACGGATCGAACAATCCGGGCGACAGTGCAGCATTCCGCGACAGTCTTGTCCACATTCCCGATGCTGTACCCAATCCGGATACCCTGAGTATAATCCAAACATCCATCAATATCCTCCAAAACCAGGGAGCAGGACCCGGCGAAAAACCCATCATCTGGGCAGCGGGTTACTTCAACACCGACCTTGTCGTGGGTGAACCGGGCATCCTTCAAATCGGCGCAATGGTCACAGCGGATCAATATGAAAATGAGATCGACAGGATTGATGTTTTTGACAGGTATGGCACTCAGATTGTTCACTTGGATGGTCCGGGCACGCTGCATGAGGGTTTTTATTGGTTCTATCAGCAGTGGACATTCGCTGAAACGCCTTCTCTTTCGGATGCCTTGTTACGAATGCAGGTTGTCAATACAAATGGCGTAAAAAGTGATAATTGGCCTATTATTGATAAACATTCTGCCAATGAAGTTGCACCAGTAATAACCGGAATAACATCGTTAGACGGCAGCTGCCGCGTCACATGGACCCAGACCAACGCAATCGAGATCGATCATTTCAAAGTGGGTTGGACCGATCTGGAAAATTCCTTGACCGGGGTTTCCGGTGAGATACCCTACAATCAACTCAGTTATGTCATCACAGGACTCACTGACTGCCACAGGCACAACATCCGGGTGACAGCATTTGATCTGTGCGGGAAGTCTTTGCAGTCAGCATCTGTCCAGGGAAAACCCTCACAGCAGCCGATCCCTCAGAACGTAAGAATCACCGTAAATTCAGTCAAAAAGGATTTCATCATTGTCTGGGATGAAACCTCTACTGGTATCTATGGCGTTTTTGAGAGTTTGTATTCGGACATGAGGAATCCCTCTCTGATATGCTTCTGCACTGTCAATTCAGCATTTCAGCCCGAATTCCACGGCATAGTAAAATACTTTGCAGTCAGATCCTGCGTTTCAACAAGGGTGGAAGATCTCGATCTTGCAGGTTGCCTGTCCGTGTCGGTCAGGGGCCGCCAATGGCCGGTGAATGAAGTCCTTGCAAGGAATCTGACACTGCTCGATGTAAACAACGATGGCATTGACGATCTGATTCTGATTTCAGCGGATCAAACGCTCAAAATCTACCTCGGGCAGGCAGACGGATCGTGGTCATTGCCCAGCCAAAGTTTTCCGTCACCTGTTAAAGATTACACCGTGTTCGATTTCAACAAAGACGGATCAGTGGATATTGCTCTGGCAAAGTCCGGTGAGGTGCTGACGTATTTCAATGACGGCAGCGGATCAATGTCCATCACAGAGTCGCTGTTCCCTCCGGGGCAGAACAAGGTCATTACTTCGGACGACTTGGATAACAAAGGGGCGTCCGATGTGGTGGTGGGAAACAGTTCCGGTACCCTGGTAAAGTCAAACGACGCATCCGGTCAGACTCAGGAGATCCAGCAACTGGATTCCGGGGATACGAAAGTCGTGGTTGCAACGGACCTGGATGGCGACGGCAAAAAGGATTTGATCACTGCCTCGGAGACAGGAGAAACCGTGATCTGGAAAAAGAATGAAACCGGTCAGTATGTGGACTCGGGCCAGGCGATCCAAACTTGGGGCACAGAATCCTTAAAGACGGAAGACGTGAACCATGACGGTTGCATAGATCTGATCGTGACGGACAACACCGGTTATGAGGTTGTGTTTATCAACGATTGTGCAGGTAATTTTACCGCACAATAGCGAACAGGTTATAATAAAGACAGGCGCTTCAGATGAAGCGCCTGTCAAACTGGCTACAGAGGATACGGCATGATTCGAAAGAAAGTGAAATTAATCGGTTCACTGATCTTCATGATCAATTCCCTCACCAGCGCTCAGGTGGAAACGATATGCTTTGTGAAGGAACAATTTAAAGAGGATGGGCATATTTTCACAAGCACTGTGGCGGATCTGGTTGCAGAGGATTTCAACGGTGATTCAAGACCGGATATCGTCAGTATCGTGTATGAAGACATCGAGTTGTGGGTGAATGTGGATGGATACTTCCCGGCTCATGTCGAATTGGTTGCTGGTCTTGTGGCAGGAACACGAATGTCTGCAGCGGATTTGGAAAATGACCGGGATCTGGATATTGTATTCACGGAAATGGGTGACCCGGGTATCACTGTCGGCCAAGTAAGCATTCTAATAAATGATGGTACGGGGAATTTCACTCATGAGGTGATCGATCCGTACTACATTGGCGCGCAAGCGGTATCGATTGTGGATCTTGACCGAGACGGCGACCAGGATATTGTCGTTACGGGAGTTTATCAATTTGGACTTGTATGGTGCGATACAAGCTGGTACGAGAACACCGGAAACCTTCACTTTACGAAACATGTCTTTGATTCATATCTGCAGGGCGCGAGCGATTTGGATGTCGGTGACGTTGACGGTGATGGTGATTATGATATTCTCTGGGGGGATGTGAGTGCATATAGATTCTGTTGGTTCGAGAACGATGGCAATCAAAATTTTACGCTACAACCAATCGATATAGATCAAGATAATATCAAATTCTGCTCCCTTATCGATCTGAATCAGAACAGTTCTCTTGACATTCTGTTAACGACTGAGGATCCAGAGGAACTGTTGTTTCTGGAAAATGACGGAAACCAAAATTTCACCAGTAATCTGATCTGTTCCGGATATGAATATCCCAAACGACCGTCTGCGGTTGATCTTGACGCCGATGGCGACATTGATATCATCAACGCCTATTATTCCGAAGAACATGATTTTGTCTGGTGGGAAAACGACGGAGAAGAGCATTTCACCCTGCGCATTATTGAACCGTTCTTCAATCAAACATGTTCTCATCGCACGGCAGATATCAACAATGACGGCAGACTGGATGTGATCGCTGGAAATGGCCGAGGTGGTCTGGCGTGGTGGGAAAACCAGCCGCATATCGGCGTGGATTTATCCATGCCGGCACATCATTTCCGTCCCGGGAACACCTGTTCCCTCAATGCCTCTGTATTCAATCACACCCCGGACGATCTCGGTGAACTACCCATGTTCATACTCATGGAATACACTGGTCAATTCTGGTTCTATCCCGCCTGGACCGAGGAGATCCAGTTTGAATGGGTCAATGTCACAACCGGTTTTCAGGAAATGCCCATTGTAGATCCATTTACCTGGCCTGAAGGCGCTGGTTCCGGTTCAGGCCTGTATTTTTACGGGCTGTTCACGAAACCGGACCTGAGTAAACTTTACGGGGTAATCGACTGGTGGAATGTCAGTTGGAGCGAATGAGATTCCAGTCATCCAGAAGGGAGAATGAGTTTCAGGAGTCGTTCAACAATCGCATGAACACTGATCCGCCTTCGCGCACAGGAAAAATTCCGCTACAGGATTCTGACGCTATGGCGAGCAGGTGATGCGTGACGTTCTCCAGATGAAGACGATGGACTTCAAACCAATACTTGCCGAAGAATCGGTTGATGTCTTGACGGAATATGGCCGGATTCCGATCTCATTCGAGGTGGCGAACGGATATCGCCGTGCTATGGGATATCCGGGTCACACCGAAACATCGTGGAGATGGTATCGGTGGTCTCCTTGTCGAGGCTGCCGTTGATTGGGCCCGGTGCCGGAATTGCCGGATGCTCATAGTGGAAACACAAAACATCAACGTGCCCGCGTGCCTTTTCTATGCAAAGCATGGGTTTTATCTGGGCGCAATCAATCGATATGCCTATGCGGAACTGCCGGACGAGGTGGAGTTGATCTGGTGCAGGAAATTGTAAGACGGAACGCTGACTGCCAATAACCTATCAACGCAACCTTTTCGTCTCAACTGCTCCGTGATGGGGAGTTTGATTGGCCATTCACAGGTTGGTAGGTTTCGCTGAAAATGGTATCCTTCGCATTTAACAGATCCTGTCTTTTAATGATCTGTCGACTGACAGAACGACGCATCGGAGGAAATCGGACACAATATGAAGCTCGAAGACCTTCAGCCCAATGCATCCGTTCGGGGTCGGATCGAACATGACGGGGACGCTTGAGATCGATGCGACGATTCCGGACGGCGCGCCGGACCACGTCGTTCGAACGGTCACGGAGAACAGCCGGACATTGAAGTTTGAAAGTCACGGATTCGAGAACGAATGAACGGGAAGCCCGTCTCGCTTGACATTGCAGGGTGCTCTCAGTATTTATCCACCGTATGACTTCCGCGCGAGGCCTGACCATCCTGTTGATTGCGTTGTTCAGTCTGTCCACGTTGCTGCTGCATGTGGCGGACAGCGCGTCGTGTACCCCCCTGCACCAGGATGACCATCAGGACGATTGCTCCTGCATGTGCCATTCGATCATCCTGAATCATGACGGCGCGGATCGCGATCCGTTCGCGGATCGTTCCGATCGCATCGTCACTGCCGACCGTCAGGAACCCTCGCCGTTGTTCGGTTCGGATATTTTCCGCCCTCCCACTGCCTGATCGCGCGTTTCCATCGCATCACGCCCGCCTCGACGGACACCTCTGTCTGCCGGAGTTGACGGCTGAGGCACAGGGCCCCCTCGACATCACACCTCAACATCAGGAGATCACGATGAAGTTCGTTTTTACTGTCTTGTTGTACGTTACCCTGTTTTCCGGATCCGATCGGGCGACCGGCTCCGGCGATCCGATCCGATTCGACGGTCCGCTGACCTTCGACCAGTGCCTCGACCGTGTTCTGTCGATGAATGCGCATCTGACATCCGCCCGATTCCAGGCACTCGCAGCGGAAGAAACAACCCGACACGCGAAGGCCTGGCCGGAACCCGGCATCGAGATCGCCGCGGAGAATGTCGCGGAGGAGGGATCGGACGATGCATGGGATTCCGCCGAGATGGTGTATGGGATCACGGCATCCATAGAGCCATTCGGAGCTCGCCGCGCGCGGATCCGGGAAGCGACAGCGTTATCGTCTGCCGCGGCCTGCGACCTCGAAACCGCCCGGCTGGACCTGATCACGGAAACCGTCCGGCGATTCGTCGACGCGAGGCTTGCAGACGACCTGCTCGACCTCGCCATCCAGGCTGAAGAACTGGCGAAAGAAGTTTCCGATAGCGCCGGGAAGAGGGCCGAGGCGGGCAGAGTTTCACCGATGGAAGCGGATCGGGCGGCAGCCGAGTATTCGCTGATCGCCATGGAACGCCGTCGCGCGGAACGCAACCGGACCGCCGCACGGGACAGTCTGGCCAGCCTGTGGAACGGTTCGGGTGCAGACATCCCCGCCCTGATCGACGATGCGGATCTGCCGGTATCCCCTCCATCGAACGACTCCGTAGTCATCTCTCACATCGAATCGAATCCGGATCTGAAACGATGGGATGCGGAACTGGATCGGCACAATGCCGCCGTGCTCGCGGCATCGAGCCTGACATATCCGGCGATCGAACTGGGCGGGAGCGTGCGCCGTCAGAATGCGACCGGAGACTCTGCATACGAAGCAGGCGTGACCATCTCGCTGCCCTTCTTCTCACGCAGCCGCAGTGCGGTTCGCGCCGCAGCGCTGACACGGGATGCCAGTCTCGCCGACAAACAGACCGCACGGGCGGAACTGGAAACGGAAGTGCGCCGGCTGTGTGCGGAATTGCGCGGATTGTTCGCTGAGATTTCGGAACTGCGCGACATCACCGCTCCCGCTGCTGCACGGGTTCATGAAGCGGTTCTGGAAGGATTCCGGCAAGGCAAATTCGGCTACCTGGATAGTCTCGAAGCCCGCCGTGCACTGATCGATTCCGGAAACCGGCGGATGAACGCATCGGCTGAATATCGAAAACGGCTGGCCGAACTCGATCGGATATGCGGCGGTCGGCTTGGCACCATGGGATTCAACAGGAAGGAAACCTCTTATGAATAAAGTTCTGATCATTGTGGCAGTGTTGATTCTGTCTCTTTCCGCCGGCTGGGTGTTCCTGGCGTCCGGCGTGGATGACGAGCACGCGGACGAGCACGGCGATGCGGACCATGATCACTCCGCGCATGCCGCGCCCGAAAATCTGTCTGTCGACGAACTGTTCAGACTGGAATGCGAACACGCAATACCGACCCATACCTGCGATGAATGCCGGTACGAGTTGGGCCTGGTCCGGGTGACCTCCGATCTGCTGAAGGCGAATGGCGGACCAGTCGACCTGGAGAACGCCGCTCGCACCGACATCCCCACTCTTCTGGAAGTGGCAGGAGAAATCCAGCTCAACGGCAATGCGGAGCTGCATGTCTCACCGGTCATCGAAGGGGTCGTGACGGCCGTGAATGTGGATCTCGGGGACCGCGTCAAAAAAGGAGATCCTCTGTTCGAGATCGCGAGTCCGGAACTGGGCCAGGCGGTCGCCGACTTCCGTCGACTGGAAGCACTGACGGAACTGTCCCGACGGAATTTTGAACGCGAAAAAGCTCTCTTCGAGAAAAAGATCGCGTCGGAGGTGGAATTCATCGAATCTCAGATGACATTCGAACAATACAGAGCCGATCTGAGCGCAGCCGAACAGAAGCTGCACGTCATGGGAGTTTCTGAAGACGAGATCCGGACGGGTGAAATCGGCGACCATAACGGCCGGATCGGCCAACTGGCGTATCGATCCCGCCTGGAGGGTGTCGTGATCGAAAAACATGCGTCGATCGGTGAGTTGGCGGAACCGGGTAAGGATGTGTTTCTGATCGCCGATCTGTCCACGCTCTGGGTGTGGCTCGACATCTATGAACAGGACCTGACGGCACTGCTCGACGCGGACCGCCTGGGCCCCATCCCCGTGGAAATCTCAACGCTGGCTTTCCCCGGTGAGACATTCTCGGGGACCATCGATCACATCGGGTCGGTCATGAATGAACAAAGCCGGACCGTGCGTGTTCGGGTCCTGCTGCAGAATCCTCAGAACCGGCTGCGTCCCGGCATGTTCTGTCAGGGCCGGATCGCGATCGGGGCCGGTGAAAACGCACTGGCGCTCCCCCGCGAAGCTGTTCAGAACGACGAAGGCCGCGATTTCGTGTTCCGGCATGTCCGGGATGACTTCTATCTTCGCACCTTCGTAACAGCAGGCCGCCAGTTCCAGAACCGACGGATCATCCTGTCGGGCATTTCCGAAACGGATTCCATCGTCACCTCCGGAGCATTCATGCTGAAATCGGATATCCTGCGCGAGAAGATGGGCGCGGGATGCGCGGATTGAAGGCCGACATGAAGACCATACAATGGATCCTGCAGAACCGTCTGGTCGTTCTGTTCGCAGCCGGAATCGTCGCTCTGGCCGGAATTGTGGCCTGGAATCGGCTTCCGATCGACGCATTCCCGGACGTCACCAATACTCAAGTCATGATTCTGTCGACCGCTCCCGGACTGGCCGCGGTCGATGTCGAGCAGCGAGTCAGTTATCCGATCGAACAGGTCATGCGTGGATTGCCGCGCGTCCGGCAGGTCCGCTCACTCTCACGGGCCGGTCTGTCGCAGGTCGTCATCGTGTTCGAAGATGGAGTCGATACGTATTGGACACGCCAGGTCGTGTTTGAACGGCTCGCTGCCGCCGGAGAACAACTGCCTCCGGGCGTCGAACCCGAACTCGGGCCCATCAGCACCGGGCTGGGTGAAATCTATCAATACACGCTCGAGAGCGATGTGCATGATCCGATCGAACTGCGCAGCATCCAGGACTGGATCGCCGCGCCGATGCTCAAGCCTGTAGCCGGTGTCAACGAGGTCAACAGTTTCGGCGGCTTCGTCAAGCAGTACCAGGTGCTCGTCGATCCCGGAAAACTCATCAAATACGGGCTGACGAGCGCGGATGTCGTGGCATCCATCGAACAGAACAACGCCAACGCGGGAGGAGGCGTCGTCGTTCGCGACTGGGAACAGCTCTACCTGCGCGGAGTCGGTTTGCTGCGGGATATCCCGGATATCGGGAGTATTGTTCTGAAATCCGAAGACGGCGCGCCTGTTTACGTTCGGGATGTCGCCGAGATCACCATCGGCGCGGAGCCTCGGCAGGGGGCCGTCACACGAGACGGCAAGGGGGAGGCGATCGCCGGAATGATCATCATGTTGAAAGGAGAGAACTCCCGGGACGTGGTCACGCGTGTCAAGGAGACGGTCGAGAAGGTCCGCGGAACACTCCCCAAAGGCGTGGAACTGAGCGTTTTCTATGATCGGACCTCCCTGATCGAAGCGTGTATCCGGACCGTCATGAACGCGCTGGCCGAGGGCGGGTTTTTCGTCATCATCGTCCTGTTTCTGTTCGTCGCTGAGCTGCGCACCTCGCTGATCGTCGTGTTTTCTCTGCCCTTCACGTTCCTCGCCAGCTTTATCCTCATGGGATGGGCGGGCCTGACCTCCAACCTGATGTCACTCGGCGGCCTGGCCTTCTCGGTCGGCATGGTCGTCGATGCCTCGATCGTCGTCGTCGAGAACATCCGCCGTCAACTGGCGGAGCGATTGAATGAACCGAAGCATCGGATCGTGGTCGATGCGATTCATGAGGTTGCCCGTCCGGTCGCATTTTCCGTACTGATCATCGTGATCATCCTGGTTCCCCTGTTCACCCTTCAGGATATCGAAGGGAAGATGTTCGCACCGCTCTCTCTGACCATGCTCATCGCCCTGCTCGTTTCACTCATCGTCGCGCTGACCGTCGTTCCGGTACTGGCGGAAATCACCTTGAAACAGGTTCCCGAGCGCGAATTCGGGTTCATCCGTCGCCTGCACGGGGCGTACATCCGTTCTCTCGATAAAGCCCTCGACAGACCCGCGCTGACACTTGGAGTCTCCGGCCTGGTCCTCGTTTCCGCGTTCCTGCTCATCCCGTTCATCGGCACCGAGTTCATGCCGCTGCTCGACGAAGGCGCCATCGCAATCAACGCGGTTCGCCTCCCCAATGCATCGCTGGAAGGATCGGTTCAGGTCGCAGGCTTCATCGAGAAACGGCTGCTGACGTTTCCGGAAGTCGACACCGTGGTCAGCAAGACCGGCCGGGCGGAAATCTCGGAAGACCCGATGGGGCCCGAACAGAGCGATTTTGTCATCATGCTGAAACCGCGCGGAATGTGGAAGACCGGACGGTCAAAAGCCGAACTGGTCGAGGCCATCCGGGCGGATCTGGCCACGTTGCCCGGCTTGCGATTGTCGTTCTCTCAACCGATCGCCCTGCGTGTGAACGAACTGATCTCGGGAGTAAAAAGCGACCTGGCGGTCAAGGTGTTCGGCCCGGATCTCGACGTGCTCAAAACGTTCGCGGATCGGGCAGCCGCGGCCATTCGGGAGGTGGAAGGCGCGGGCGATGTGAAAGTCGAACAGGTGTCGGGAATGAGCCAGATCGACGCGGTGATCGATCGTCATGCGGTTGCACGGTACGGGATCAACGTGTCGGATGTGAATGCGGTGATCGAGACCGCCGTGGCGGGAACACATGCCACCACGCTCATCGAAGGAGAACGGAGAATCGCGGTTGTGGTGCGATTTCCGGAATCCGCGCGGGCCGATATCGAGCAGATCAGGCGCTTGCTGATCCCCGCCCCGAATGGTGAACGCGTGCCACTGGGATCTCTGGCATCCATCGAAATTGTCGACGCTCCCTCACAGATCAGCCGCGAGAACGGGATGCGCCGCGTCGTCGCGGAAGCCAATGTCATCGGTCGGGATCTCGGTGGATTCGTCGCCGATGTCCGAAAACAGATCGAACCCCTGTCTCGTGACCTGCCTTCCGGTTACTTTGTCGAATTCGGAGGTCAGTTTGAAAACCAGCAGCGCGCCATGAGACAACTCGCCATCGTCCTGCCCGTCGCGCTGCTCCTGATCATGATCCTGCTTTTCATGGCCGTCGGCTCGATCGGCGACTCGATGCTCGTGCTGCTGAATCTTCCCTTCGCCGTCGTCGGAGGCATTGTCGCGGTCGTCATCTTTCGAATGCCGTTATCGGTGTCCGCGGCGGTTGCCTTTATCGTTCTTCTGGGCATCGCCGTGCAGAATGCCGTCGTTCTGGTGGCGTTCTTCCGCCAGTTGCGCGATCGGGGACGCAGTGTCCGGGAAGCCGTCCGGGAAGCCTGCCGCCTCCGGTTCAGACCCCTTCTCATGACCGCGTTGACAAGCTTCATCGGGCACCTGCCGATGCTCTACGCGACCGGTTCCGGAGCGGATATTCAAAAACCGCTTGCGGTTGTCGTCATGGGCGGACTGATTACCTCGACCGTGCTGACGCTGATCGTTCTTCCTGTGATCTATACCGTGGCCTCCAACAGACGCCGCTCACCATCCGGCACCTGATACTCGACGGATCACTTTGAGAATCGGTTCGTAAAGCACTATCATGCGGTCAGGAGGAACCATCATGCCGGGAAAAACAACTCTGCAGGCATCGCTCGTCCTGACACTCATCCTCATATCGACCCCGACGCCGGGATTTTCATTGCACTGGCACGAAGAATCCTACCCGGCCGGCGACTGGCAGTCCGGCCCCTCCCCGCTCGGCTTCGAAACGGATGTCGCCACAACCATCCAAGCCGGGCACGTGACCTACTGCTTCCGCACTCTCCTCTCCATCCCGGACGAATATGATCTGCCCATCGATCGGCTCTACGTGACGATCCATTCGACCGACGGCGTCATCGTGTTTTTCCATGGCGTCGAGATCGGCCGTTCGGCATCGCTCCCACAGGGCGATCTCGACCCCGCCCTCCCCGCCGCCTTCCCGCACGAAACCGGCATCCAGACTTTCGACGCCTCACCCGTCCTGAACGCCTGCGACAAAGGCCTCGACGGCAACTTCCGTTCGATCGCCGTGGAGGTGCATCGGGCGGCTCCGGCTGAGGCGATCTTCCGATTCGATGCGGAAGGCCGGGCGATGAGCGAAGGCGCGGCTATCTTCCTGCTCGAATCGGGCGATACGTGGGCGTTCGATGATTCCGGGCAGCCCCCCGGTCCGATCCCGGTCGCGCCGATCCGGAATGTCATGCTGCCGGTCCGCGGGATGCCGGTGATCGCCGCCCCGCTCGACCGGATCGACATCCACACCCGCCCGGATATCTTTCCGGCGATGATTGCGTGTCTGATCGAGAACCGCTCTGCCGCGGATCTGCTCACTGCCACGCGGACCGGAACCGATCCCCGGAATCTCGATGTCTATTCGATCGATCTGCCGGGACATCTTCCGGATGGCGCTTACGACCTGACGATTCTCGATCCCGAACATCCCGAAACCGTTCCGGGCGGCATCACGCTGATTTCGGATACACACTCCGGCGACCTTACCGTCCTGCATGTCACGGACAGCCACATCCCCTTCCGGGGCGAGTATGCACCCGACAACTCCCGCGAATTTCAGGACGTGATCGATGCCTCTCGTTTCATGAACCCCGACCTGGTCATCCATACCGGCGACGGATATACGGAAGGCGATTCGAGCGACCAGGCGGAGCTGTTCTGTGAGATGATCCGGGGATTCACATCCGGCTTCTGCTACACCCCCGGCAATCATGAACTCGGCGAATGGTGCGGCTCCGGGGATGGTCGGCGGAACATGTGGCCCAGCTTCGGCTGGCCGGACCTGGACCCCTCACAGCCCGGCCATTGGGACGCCTCGACGCGCGACTGGGTCTTCGATCTCGGCCCCCTCTCGTTTCTGTTCATGGAAAGCTGGGTACACTACACGGACTGCTGGGAGGGGTATTATCCCGATACGAGTTTCACGGAGGAACAGATGGCCTGGCTGAGGTATCAGGCGCAGATCCGCGAAGACCAGGCGTCCGTGATCCTGTCCTACCATCACGATTTCGACGATCAACTCTGGAGCACACTCCCGGATCTCGGCGTCGATCTCACGCTCTCGGGTCATACGCACCAAAGCTCCGTGGACACATCGGGAGGGGTGCTCTACCTGAAGACCGCCGCGACATACGGTTCGAGTCGCCCCATGCGCTGGCTCCGGTTCGATGACGGGCGTCTGAGCCAGTATCCCGACATGAGCGCCACCGCCGTGTCGGTCGACGAAACGCCCGTGTCGACGGGAACGGAAGACGAAATCCTTCTGAGTGCGAGGAACCGGGAATCCACGCCGATCGAAGGCTTGAAGTATCGTGTCAGGATGCGGCCGGCCGTTGACTACCGGTGCACAGGCGCGGACATCACCGGACAGTGGGACATTCCGGGATATCGTCTGGTCGAAATCCAATACTCGCTCGATGCACGGGAAACGCGTGCGATCGAGATTCTCCCGCAATCCACATCACGCAATCTGGTTCTTTTCCTGCAACCATCGGCACCGGTTTTCCATGGCGATTCGTCGGCCGCTGTGCGACTGAATCTGGCCGCGCGCTGGATCCCGGTCGACATGCGGCTTTTTATCGCTCTGGAGGCGGATGGCCGGTTTTACTTCTGGCCCACGTGGAGTGAAACCCCGGAGTCGATCGATTTCAGGCTGCCGGTCGGCTCGTATTTCGACGTCCCCCTGTTCGATCTGGAATGGCCGATACCCGACGTCTCCGGGAACCGCCTGCGTTTTCATGCCGTCGTGCTGGATCCCGGCACGGGAAGTGTGATCGGCAGTTCCGCGCCGGTCGAGGTGATCTACTGATCGTTGCCGGTCATGGGTTCTGCCGGGGCAGTTCCTCGAGCATCCGCTGGATCTCGGGATCTGCCGGTGCCAGTTTTTTCGCGTGCAGGAGCGCTTGTTTCGCCTCATCCGATCGATTCTGTCCGAGAAGCGCTCGACCGAGTCCAGCGGCAGCCGGTGCGAAATTCTGGTTGATACCGAGAGCTTTCCGGAAGAGCGTTTCGGCTTCGGAGAACGCGCCGAGCTGGTTTTTCAGTTGCCCGTAATTGCTCAAGCCCTCAACGAAATCCGGCTTGATCGTGAGCGCTCGTTTGTAGCATCTTTCGGCCTCGGCCACCTGTCCCGCCTGGACGTGCATGGCGCCCAGATTACTCCAGGCCGTGTGCAGCGTCGGATTCAGTTCGACCGCTTTCGAAAAAAACCGGATCGCTTCGTCCGTCTGATTCCGGTAGGCTTTGATCCGCCCCATGTTGATATAGGCGCTGCCGGCGTTCGGATTCAATTCGAGCGCTTTGCCTGCGGCCGCTTCCGCCTCATCCAGATTGCCCTTCATCGTCAACAGGTAGGCGATGTTGTTGTGCGCGAGCCAATTGATCGGGTCCAGCCTGGCACCCGCGCGAAACTGCTCCAGCGCGTCGTCGTTCCGCCCCAACGCCATCAGCGACAACCCATAGTTGTTCATCGTGCCGGATACATCGGGTTTCAGCTCGAGCGCCCGGCGATAGTGTTCGACCGCCTCAGCATGACGGTTCTGCCTCGCCAGTTCCAACCCCAGATTGTTGTGCAACAGCGCCACATCCGGCGAGGATGCGATCATGTGCTTGTAGAGCGTTTCGGTGGTGCGCCAGTTCGCGGCCACCTTCCGCGTCTGAATCATGCAGGCGCCGATGACGATGAGCGCACCGGCGAGGATCGCGTGCCGGACAGGTACACGGAATCGGGCATCCGTCACGAGCCGGTGAATCAGAGCGACCGAAATCAGGAGCAGACCGAAGAGCGGGAGCGGATAGATGTATTTATCCGACGTGACCACCCATGAATAGGAAACGAAGCCGGCGGTCGGAATCAGCGCCGCGCCGTAGATCAGCCACCCGGCCGAAAGAGCCGGGAACCGCCGGAAAAGGATCGCTGCCGCTGCGGAGATTCCGAGCACGATCGCGATCGATCCCCAGAGCGAGGGATTGGCGATCGTAAAGGGCAGCGGAGGCGGATAACAGGAGGACAGCCCGACCGGGACCAGGAGTTTCGACACGTAGAAACTCAGATTATAGAACAGGAGCAACACCGTGCGGCTGCCGGACGACTCGACCGACGCGGTGTTTCCGTGCGAAATCAGCGTGATGACGGCGGAAGCGAGCATCAGCGCGAAGAACGGGAGTTTCTCGGTGATGGCCTTCCGGTTGAGCCGCCGGAGCAGAATCATGTCCAGAATCAGCAAGATGATCGGCAGCGGAACGGAGGTCGGTTTGGAGAGCAGCGCGCCGAGGTAGGCCAGCAGGGATGCGATCAGGAAGCGACGGCGGGTCGTTTTCACGCTCATCAGATAGCAGAAAAAAGACAGCATCGACCAGAACCCGGCCAGCATCGTTTTGCGCTCGGCGATCCAGACAATCGGTTCGACTGTGAGCGGGTGGACGGCGGCGATGAGCCCTGCCAGGAGAGCCGGAAGCGGATGGTTGAACAGGAGGCGGAACGAGGCCGCGATCAGAAAGACCACGGCGATGTGCAGGATGAGCGAGGTGATATGGAATTGCGTCAGATCGTCGGGTCGACCACCCAGCGCGTAATCGATCATGAGTGACGTCATGGTGAGGGGGATGTAGTAGCCTTTGACCGTCGATGGTGCGAGGACTTCAGAGAAGAATCGTGTGACGGAGGCCGGGCCGGGGGAGCGGACGAGGGGGTTGTCGACCAGGAAGGCGTCGTCGTCGAGACTGAGTGCCTGGGATTGAAGGGCGGGGAAGTGCGCGATAAGGGCGGCGAGCAGCAGGAGTGCGGCGCCAAGTATAATGTCGCGGGAAGAACCTGACAGCCCGTGCGAGACAGGATTGCGACCATCGAGCTGCGGTGAGGTCGTTCGTTGCGGTTTGCCGGGTTCGTTCTTTTTAGATTTCTTCTTCGTTCCGCTCATACATCCCGCCTTCCGGGGGTGCATCGTATCATACCGTCTGGTATCAGGAAAACCGTTGCTTCGATTCTCGTGGATCTGGTTTTTTCAACGGGCGACGAGTCCGGAGGCATCCGGGAAGACACTTGCGTTATCGGCAGGAATCAAGGCATACTTGAACAATGAAACTGCTGGACCGTTATCAAATAGAAGCTGCCTTTGATGCGCTCAATCATCGCATGTCAATTTTCGAGCTGAAGGCTCAGATCTACATCGTTGGTGGTGCGGTCATGTGTTTGATCCATAATGCGAGGCCGTCCACGAAAGATGTCGATGCCTGGTTCACAGAGTCTTCCTCCATTCGGGAGGCAACGCGGCAGGTCGCTGAGGAATTGAATTTGCCGATTGATTGGCTCAATGACGCAGCCAAGGCCTTTATCCCGCAGCGTGCAGGTTTCGAACTCTGGAAATCTCTATCGCATCTGGAAATCCTCGTGGCTGATCTCAGAACTCTCTTTGCAATGAAGTGTGCGGCTGCCAGGACGCAGGAGGACGCTGATGACATTCGCTTTCTGTCGGACGTCATGAAACTGAAGTGCGCGGATGAAGCTCTGAGCATCGTTCTTGAATATTATCCCGAGACGCTTCTTCCTGTTCGTGCCAGGTTGCTCCTGGAGGAACTTTTCGATGACGGCCCTTGATTGCCTGAATAGCATTTTGAATTCAAACCACTCATATCAGTTATATGTTAATACATTTATTGATGATTTCAGACGTGCGGACGACATGACACGCAGAAGACTCGTCGAGGATCCGATCGTCACGGTTGGCCGGATGGAAGGTCTTATCTCTGCGGTCGTCAGTGCGTTGTGCCGCGAATACGGGATCGAATCGCCCCGATGGGTGGAGTATATCTACAGTCCGACTCCTTTTTTTGCGTTCCCGGCCGGGTCGTTTGCGCTCAGAGTTCGTCTGATGCTGGAATCTCCCGCACCATTCCGTATTCGAAATGTGTTTGTCCCGGAGAACTATATGAACAGGGCATGAGCAGCACCTGTGCTCCCACCTTTTTGCATTTCATGGTTCCCCCATCCGTTCCCCTTCCGCCTGTGTTTCCTCCCTCTTCTCAACCATTACCTCGCATTGACAATGCTCCCTCGCTTTCGCTTTAATGATAGGTGTGGACCATTGAAGGAGGACCCCCATTATGCAGAACATGATGCGATTGCTTCTTGCATGCGCGCTCCTGGCGTGTGCCGGCGCAGCGCTGGCCGGCAACGAGGATCTTGATCAGATCCGCCAGGCCATTCGCGACTCCGGCGCTCAGTGGACAGCCGTCGAAACCGAAATCGGCGGACTGCCGCTCGAGGAACGGAAGAAAATGCTGGGCGCGATCCCGGAAAAAGAACCCGCTCCGGGACAGAAACCCGTCATCCAGGAAAACATGCCGCTCTTCGGAAATGCCTCGCGCAGCAGCTTCGACTGGCGGAATTACAATGGCAGCAACTGGATGACCAGCGTCAAGAATCAGTATCAGTGCGGCAGTTGCGCGGCGTTCGCGAGTGTCGGCGCAGTCGAAGGAATCATCCGGGTCGCGACAGGAAATCCTGGCATGGCGATCGATCTGTCCGAGCAGCACT
>CAYYMM010000071.1:0-23924 GCA_964472395.1 uncultured bacterium
TCTGCGAGCACACCAAATCCGGCCATCCATTTCGGTCAAAATCAGCCGAAGCAACATCCCAATGATTGAACTCAGTTGATGAGGCAACAATCGTGCGACTCGGATCGAAGTACCCGTAACCATCGTTCAGATACACAATAACGGCATAACTGCCGGGAACGTAGTTTTGAGCCGTAGCGATGTCGGGCGCACCATCCCGATTCATATCAACAATGTTAACGTCCCAGTAACTTCCGGTATGCACGGCCGATGTTGTCGCTGTCCAGCTCCAGTCCGGCTGAGACAGCCAGCAGTCAAATCCCTCGGATTCGTGTCCCGCAACGATATCCGTTCGGCCATCGCGATTCAGATCTGCTGCTGCGACCGAGTAGTAACGAGACTTATTCGTGGGCCCAGGCTGGTTTACGAAATGTCCAATGCCATCACCTTCCCAAACCCAAACTCCATCTTTGGCATTTTCAATACATGCCGCCAATAAATCAACCTTGCCATCATTGTTAAAGTCACCATGAGTGAGTTTTGCAAAGCTTCCCAGTGCGACGGGTGAGAACAACCATCCACTCCAGCGGAATTTGTCGATGTCGTCACCAATCCAAGTATGTAAACCGCCAAAAGTGCTGCTTGCTGCGATAATATCTGGATTTCCATCGAAATTAATGTCATGTGATCCGATTATTCGAGACCAGCTGTTCTGGTCCGTAGCAGGAGTTTCCGCTATCCAGCCGTAGTTGCCATTTCCGAGCCATACCCTCAGACCGTTGCTTTCGTTGTTGGCCGCAAACAAATCCATGTTTCCGTCATTGTCCAGATCACCTGAGGAGATGCTGTCGTACTTCAGATAACTGTGGGGACCACGACTGGTCAGAAATGTGAATTTATCTCCAACAACATAATCGATATCTCCATCATAGATCGTAAACTCGACCGATCCGTCGTTGGATTGGAAAAGTTCATTAACAACAGCAGGATTGGGTTCAATTCCTGATAAGTCTCCGCGCACCTGAAACAAACCACCATCCGGCGACGCTTGAAAACATGTTAACGTCCACTGCTCGGCAGCAGTTATTGTATTCTGAACTCTGACCGCACTGACTGCGCCATTTCCGATATTCGCACGATCCTTCTCTGGGATGCTGGCTTTTACCCGAGAAAACCAAGTCCCATCTTCATTTAAATAGTAAATGAAGATCGATTTCCCGGCACTTGTTGCAGCAATGTCAAAAAAACCGTCCTTATTAAAATCAGACAGTGACATGGAAAGGAAGGATTGATTCTGTACCGGACCTGAATCCGGATTCCAAGCTAAACCTTCACGCCCCGTCCACGCATGGATTCCGCTTGAACTGACGGCTGCAATATCAACGAATCCGTCACGATTTAGATCTTTTGTCTTCATCTGGTTCAAGGAACCTGAGAATGCGGGCCCGGTACCAGCTATCCAAGAGTACTCGCCTGTTTCTTCATCGTAAGAATAATAAAAAACATCGATGCCTCCCGTAACCCTGGACGCAATGACATCGTATGTTCCATCCCGATCAATATCCGCAACCGAAAGTGATCGGTACTCATGTGACGTTACAGGACCGTGGTCGTCGGACCAGCCCGCCGAGAATGTCGAAAACCGGAAGCGATCTCCATTCTTGAACTGCCAGATTGGGTCCGGGAAAGAAATTTCAAACTGTGAACAATACGTGCCTTCCCATTCATTCGGAAGCAAGGGGTTAAAAGGTGGTTGGCTGCCTGAGATCTCCCCATATAAATTCCACAACCCATTCGAATAGGTCATAGTCCAGAGCTCTGTTGAGATTGAATTCGGGTTGTCGTAATAAGCGGTTCCGCTCGGCAGTGATGCTCGGCGAGTGAGTGATATCGCAACCGGTTTCGGATTGTAACTAGGAAGAACAGGTCCAGTGGCCGGAATAAACCCGATCTCTCCGAGCTCGGGTTGTTCATGAAAGAACAGATCAATCCCCGATGGACCACATGCGATAAGATCGACATGCCCATCACGGTTGAAGTCCGCGGTTTCAACATCGTAGTAGCCATCCTGTGTGAACGGTCCTCCTGGGCATGTGAATGAGAATGAATCTCCAACAGAAAGGTCCGGTTCAATCTGATGGGGTTCTAGAATAAAAGAAAAACTCTGATTTGAAGCTGTAAATTCTGACCCCATGTATGGAGGGTTCTGGTCAGCGTCAAGAAGAACCGCTGACGGATGTGCATGATAACTTGCTGTCGCAGAGAACTCGGCAGGCATCGTAACCATCGTGATAACGGCATTGTTGGCCGGAGGATACTCAGTGACGAGAAGAATATGGATCTGACCTTGATCCGAAAGATACTCCAGACCACTGGTAAGCCTGGCATTCATGCTGCCCCAGTTTGTGCTCGAAACAGAATACTGCTGGGTCGTGGAATTGTATTGGAATCTCCATGTGTCGGTTCTGCTGTGCCAGTAGTCAATCCAATCGGATAGTTTGGTTATTGTTACCGGTACGGGCGAAGAAATGGCTCCAATATCCGCATCATTCACGAGCGTAACGGTCCAGGTTGCCATCATGTTTCCGGTGTTTCCATTCAAGATTCGATGGAAAGCCACGTTGCCAATGTTATCCGGATGAGCATAGGCGCGCGTCGCAGATCGGCCCGTCGGCATTTCCGACCACGACAGCGCCCAGTTGAGGCGATTATTGTTAGAATAAACCGTTCCATTCCAGATCGGTAGTCCCGAACATAATGAATAAGGGTTGTCGGGTTCAGGGTTTGCTGCAACAATATCGACAATTCCATCATTTGAGAAATCCGCGACCTCTATATCGGCAAAACTCATGTAATTTATCGGACTTACCTGATCGGTCCAATTCGTTGCAGCTAGAGATATAGATGAAGTGAACAGAAGGAGCGTTGAGATAAACCAAAAGCTCCAATTCGACTCGCGATTACCCATGTTTTCCTCCCACGTTTTAGTAGTATATTTCCTCTCGTGCGATCTCAATAAATTATAGTTTCCTGAGAATCCTAAGTCAAGATACAGCCGCTTTCGAGTGGTTTCAACCTGTGCAAACAATAAGATCTTTAACGCACCTGAGTTCTTGGAAACAAGACTATACATTCCGATTACCTCGATGATAATCAACGATGCTTCATGCAATCACTCCCATCGTGTCTGAGGAGGACTGATATAACCCAGTTCCTTTAGATTTCAGTGTTCATTGTGAACATCTGTGAGGATCCGCACGGAGTCTCGTGCATCCTTTCTACCGGTAAATGTACGACCAGGGATGGTCTGCTGTTTCGGAGGCCGGATAACTGATCTGAGACACCATTGGTCTAGGGTTTCTCCCTGACGATGGGGCCAGATCATCTCGAACTTACTCCAGTAATGCGGAGACGGCCATCCAAGACTTCGATTCATGCTTTTGCTCGGATTCTTCCGATCTTCCGATGACGGATCTCTCCCACCGTACACCCGAAGTCAAGCCTCCATTCCTGCCATCGTTTGATAGTACCTATCCTGAGATCGGCATTGTTTTCAAATGCTCGTGACAGGGACTCGATCGATCCGCCGCGCATCACCCGAAGACCGATATCTTGTTTGCGAGTCACCATCCACCACTGTCCAGGCTCGAGCGACCAATTGGGATACCCATGCTCAAGTCCAGATAACAATGGACTGGCTAATCAAAACGAAATCAGATGGTAGTGTAAAGAGCGATCTCATCGATGATAAAAATTTGGGTGAGTTCTTTCAGGCAATCATGGCAGGAGCCGTTGCTATACCTGACTTTCAGTTGAAATCACCATATTTGCCTGAAAATGGGCCATGAAGGAATCGAACCTTCAACCTCCGGATTAAGAGTCCGCTGCTCTGCCAATTGAGCTAATGGCCCCCGAACGCCGCAATTTAATCTCCAGAAAACATCTTGTCAAGACCTTTCTCAATTCGTCCCGCTAATTGTTTTCCGGAGACACTTGCGCTAGTAATGAATTACACCTGCGGCGCCACGCAGGATCACGAAGGAGTATTCCATGTATCGTCAGATCCGTTTCGTCAACTATCTGTTTGTGCCGATTATAATCACATTCTTCCTTTCCGTCTCATTCGGGCAATCTCCGACTGGGTCCCCCGTGGGTCTTTGGAAAACGATCGATGACGAAACCGGAAAGGAAAAATCCCTTGTACGCATTACGCAAAATGGGGATGAGTTTCTAGGAACTATCGAGAAACTTTTCCGTGAACCCGGAGAAGAGCCCGATCCGAAGTGTGACAAGTGTGAAGGTGACCGAAAAGATCAGCCGATTCTCGGCATGAATATTATCTGGGGAATGACTCGCAAAGGGAATGTCTGGACGGGAGGCACGATCCTGGATCCCAAGAAAGGATCAACCTATCACTGCACTTTAAAACTTGAAGATGGGGGAAAGATCCTGAAAGTTCGAGGCTATATCGGGGTATCGTTGATCGGTCGATCTCAAACCTGGCATCGTGTTGAATAGCCTGCTTTTATTGGCTGGTCCGCAGGATCGGGATCAATCTGCTAAGTTCTTCGCTTATGCATGATTCTTCGATTCTATATATATCGTGTGTCGTTTTTCTTGGCGGAAGCATTCAGGGAGTAACCGGATTCGGTTTTTCGCTCATCGCTGTTCCTCTGCTTGTGACCGCTGTCCCGCCGCATATCATCATTCCCTCGATGCTTCTGTTGTCCATGCTGATTAATGGACTCATCTTAATCGAATCACGCGAATGTCTGGATATCAAATCGATCGTACCGATCATTGGGTCGGGAGTTATCGGGCTGCCGGTCGGAACGGTTATGCTTCGATATATGAATCCCTCATCACTTAGGATTCTGATCGGGATATTGGTCTGTGGCTTAAGTACCATGATGATTCTAGGACTTAGATACCGAACAGCACATAAAACTCTGGCCGCGGCTCTCGCCGGCTTCGTAAGTGGAGCTCTCAACTCAAGCATTACCATGAGCGGACCTCCGGTTATCCTCTTCTGGCAGAATGAAAGCATAGCCAAAGAAACATTCCGAAGAACACTTTCTTTGTACTTTCTGATCCTGAATCTGGTGACGATTCCCTTTTACATGCACGCGGGTCTCTTGACTAGGCATGTGATGTTCTTTTGTTTATCCCAAGCATTCGTGGTGCTCGCTGGTGTCCTGGTTGGAATTTCCATCAGTCGACGGATTGACGTCATCCGATTCAACCGATTAACATTAGTCCTGATCTGGATTGGTGGTGTTTCAGCGATCATTTCCGGGCTTTACTCCTGAGCAGGCATCACATGACAGGACCGATCATCATCATCGGAGGTCAGGCGGCTGGAATGAGTGCTGCGATGCAGATTCGTCGTCGCCACTCAAAAGCGCCTGTTGTTATTTTTGAAAAGTCAAAAGCATTCTCTTATGCAACCTGCGGGATGCCCTACCTGCTGGATCGATCCGTCAGGGATCCGGAGCTGCTCATGCTTCGTTCCCGCACAGACCTGAAAAACAGGTACTCGATTGATATCCAAACCGAGTCGGAAGCTGTCGCTGTTTTTCCTGCCAGGCGTAGTGTCGCGATACGCGATCCGAATGGAATCGTGCGAGAAACCGGATATGCAAAGCTGCTGATTGCCACTGGAGCGTCCCCAACGATTCCCCAACCTCTGAAGCACGCTCTCAGAGGTATAACATCCTTCCGATTTTTTGGAGATGCTGTCGATCTTCTCGAGCAGTTAAAGGAAGAACCAAACAATCGGCAGGTCGTTGTTCTCGGGGGAGGAGTCCTCGGTTGCGTGATGGCATCGGTTCTGGCGTCTCAGTGTCACCGTATCGCGATTGTCGAGCGAGAACGGCGTTTGTTGCCGGACTGGCTACCTTTTATTTCCGAAGCGGTCAGTGCTACATTGCTTCGCTCTGGTGTTCAGATCCAAACGAACACGGTCGTCGAGCGAATTGAGAGTCGAAGCGGTGTGGTGGAGGCTGTGATAACTTCCGGATGCCGCCGTATCCCGGCATCGATTGTGGTGGTTGCAGCTGGCATCCGACCGGCAACGGATTGGCTCGAAGGCAGCGGCATCGATCGAAACGCATTCGGCGCAATTCGGGTCTCCCGGCGAATGGAGACGTCACGGAGCGGTATCTACGCTGCCGGAGATTGTTGTGAAACATATCATCGCGTTTTAAGACGAAGCATCTATCTGCCGCATGGGACAACCGCAAACCTTCAGGGTATCTGTGCTGGAGATAACATGACGGGTCACCCTGAGGATTTTCAGGGAAGCTGCGGTGCAAAATGCGCAAAGATCGGTGAACTGGAAATCGCCAGAACAGGCGTAACGGGTCTCCAGTGTTTAAATGAGGGGATTGACACAAGTGAAGTGATGATCGATCATTTCTCAAGGTCAAAGTACTATCCCGGCGCCGAGCCGATTCGGCTTGCTCTTTTTGCCGATCGAAGGATGAACCGGGTGATTGGATGCGAGATGATAGGAAAAGAGGGAGTAAGCAAGCGTGTCGACGTCGTAACAACGGCTGTTTGCGCAGGTCTGTCACCCGCGCAGCTCTCGATGATCGACTTCACCTACTCTCCACCGCTCGCCCCATCGAAGGATCCCGTCATGCTCGCTGCGTTGCGGTTGAGTGACAGATCGAACCCTGACCGGATCTCATAAGGAGGAGATACGCAATGAACCCAAAACGATTGTTCGTCCGATATCTTGTATGTGCGCTGATACTCAATGTGCTTGCCTGCGTCCACGATACACCCCCGGTTTCAACCCCGCAGAAAACCGATGATCTCGCCATCGTTGCACAATATCTCGCCGGACGGTTTTCATCGATGGAACAATCCAAATCTGATCCGGATTATTTTGACATCCGACTTGTTATGTTTCCAATCTGGAAAGATCGAACCGACGGGTATTGGTTGTATGTTGAACAGGCTGTTGCAGGTCATGAGTCAACACCATACCGCCAAAGGATCTATCATCTTAGACATGGACGTGATGACCTGATTGAGAGCGTCGTATTTGTGTTCTCCGATCCCAAGAAGTACGTTGGATCGTACAATACTCCCGAGGTTTTTAGCTCACTGAAACTTGAGGAACTTACTGAACGGGAAGGCTGTGCCATCTACTTGAAGCGGGCATCTGGTGATACTTTCACCGGAGGAACGATCGGGAAAGGGTGCGCGAGTGATGTCAAGGACGCAAGGTATGCCACATCCGAGGTAACCCTGAGTGCTAGTTATCTGATCAGTTGGGATCGTGGTTTTGATCAAAACGATAGACAGGCATGGGGTGCAGAGAAGGGTGGTTACAAATTCGAAAAACTTGATTCGTTCCAATGGTGATATTCGTCCGATCGTATTCTACTGCTTGATAATCAATACAGTGTTCCAGACTCCACAAAGACGGAGGTAACGTATGGTTCGTGTACGGATTGCGCCGAGTCCCACAGGGAGTCCCCATGTCGGTACCGCTTACATGGGGCTCTTCAATCTCGCTTTCGCCAAATCTCATGGAGGCCGATTTATTCTTCGAATCGAGGATACCGATCAGACGCGATCAAGAGCGCATTATGAGACAGGCATTTTTAATGCATTGCACTGGATCGGATTAACATGGGATGAAGGTCCCGACATCGGAGGACCTCATGCGCCATACAGACAAAGTGAAAGAACTGAAATCTACAGACACCATGCAGAAAAGTTGCTCGAAATGGGTACGGCCTACCGATGTTTCTGCACGGAATCCCGGCTTGCTGAACTGAGAGAGCGGCAGATTCGCGAAAAAAGCGGTGCGGGTTATGATGGACGCTGCAGAAATCTGTCGGACAAAGAGATTCGAGCCAATCTCGAGCTGAAAATGCCATTTGTGATACGGTTAAAAGTCCCACGTGATGGAACCTGTGTGATCAACGATCGACTCCGCGGTGAAATTCGGTATGAATACGCCGGAATCGATGATCAGATTCTCTTGAAAAGCGATTCTTTCCCGACCTATCACCTGGCGAATGTGGTCGACGATCACCTAATGGAAATCTCTCATGTGATCCGTGGTGAGGAGTGGTTGCCGTCCACACCGAAACATATCCAACTCTATCATGCGTTCGGATGGAATTTGCCCGAGTTCATCCATTTACCGCTCCTTCTGAACCCGGATGGATCGAAACTGTCAAAACGAAAAAACCCGACATCCATCGAATATTACCGCGATGCCGGCTTTCTGCCGGAAGCCCTACTGAATTATTTGGGATTGATGAGTTACAGCCGTCCGAATCAGGAGGAGAAGTTCGACCTGGATGCCTTTGTTTCTGACTTCGACGTTAATCGGATCAGTCTCGGCGGGTCGATATTCGACCTCACAAAACTTAAATGGTTGAATGGTCGATACATCCGTGAGAACTATAGACCGGAAGAATTATGGGATATCGTAAAGCACTGGCGCTGTACGGATAGAATGATGATCGATGCCGTACGCATGATGCAACCGCGGATGGAAACGATTGGAGATTATCTCGGGAAAATCGGATTTCTGTTTTCGGCGGATATCGAACTGAATCAGGAAATCCTAATTCCCAAGAAACGTACACTTGAGGAAATCCCACCGGTAATTCAGACATTGATCTACCAGATCGATACGATCACTGAATGGAATGCGTTGGAAATTGAACGGAAGGTCAAGGAGGTCGCTTCGTTCTGGGAATGGCCGATCAGGGACGTCACATCAATACTCTTCGGCTCGATGACCGGTACACGAGTCGCTCCTCCGTTGTTCGATTCAATGACACTCCTCGGCCCTGATCTCGTGCGACGAAGACTTCATACGGCTCTTGGTATCTCAGGAGGGATTGGGAAGAAGAAGGAATCTGAACTTGAGAAAAGGTGGCTGACCCGAGACAAGAAAGCGGATGCACCAGACATGCAATCGATGGTATAAGTGCTGCGGGAACCTTCGAGCGAAACCACACGTTGGAGATGAACATGGAAAGCACGCATTTTATCCGATCCATCATCAATGAAGACTTGAAGACTGGCAAATTCGGCGGCCGAGTGCAGACGCGCTTCCCGCCCGAACCGAATGGTTATCTGCATATCGGACATGCGAAGTCGATCTGCCTGAATTTCGGACTCGCAAAGGAATACAACGGCCAGTGCAACCTCAGATTCGATGACACGAATCCGAGCAAGGAAGAAACGGAGTATGTCGAGTCGATCATGGACGATGTCCGATGGCTCGGATTCCGATGGGATGACCGCCTGTTCTATGCCTCGGATTACTTCGATCAACTGTTCGAATATGCCGTTCGATTGATTGAGCTCGGAAAGGCATATGTGTGTGAATTGACACCGGAAGAGATGCGCGAGTACCGGGGAACTCTGACCGAACCGGGACGGAACAGTCCGTTTCGAGATCGTTCCATTGCTGAGAACAAGGATCTCTTTCTCAGGATGAGGGCAGGAGAATACCCGGATGGTTCAAAAACACTCCGGGCCAAAATCGATATGTCTTCCGGCAATCTGAACATGCGAGATCCGGTCATCTATCGAATTCTCAGGTCGCAACACCATCGAACAGGCAACCGATGGTGTATCTACCCGATGTACGATTTTGCTCACTGTGTCTCAGATTCAATCGAAAAAATCACGCATTCGATCTGTACACTCGAATTCGAAGACCATCGCCCTTTGTATGACTGGTTTCTCGATCAGCTCGGAGTCTATCATCCGCAGCAGATCGAATTCGCTCGTCTGAGTCTGAACTATACCGTCATGAGCAAACGAAAACTCCTCGAACTGGTTCAGAGAGGACTTGTAAACGGTTGGGATGATCCCAGGATGCCGACAATCGCCGGATTGCGCAGGAGGGGGTATCCTCCCGAAGCGATCCGGACTTTCTGCGAGCGTATCGGTGTTGCAAAAGGCAACAGCGTCGTAGATTTCAGCATGCTCGAGCATTGCATCCGCGAAAACCTGAATGTCACAGCGCCTCGCGTAATGGCTGTCATCAACCCGTTGAAGGTGATCATCGATAACTATCCCGAAGGCATGGTTGAAGAATTGGATGCCCAGAACAATCCGGAAGATATCACAGCGGGATCGCGAAAAATACCATTTTCAAGAGAAATATATATCGAAAAAGAAGATTTTCGAGAAGATCCACCTAAAAAATACTTCCGTCTGTCGCCCGGCCGCGAAGTTCGCCTCAAGCATGCGTATTATGTGACATGCACCCATGTTGTGAAGGATCCTGCGAGCGGCGAAATCAGAGAAGTTCATTGTCAGTTTGATCCAGACAGCCGCGGTGGAGGCACTCCGGATGGTCGCCGAGTCGATGGAACCCTCCATTGGGTGTCGGTCGGTCACGCACTGGATGCTGAAATCCGGATGTATGATCGGTTGTTTTCCGTTGCCAATCCTTCTGAAGGGGCGGAGCCGTTCCTGTCGTATCTTTCATCGGACTCATTGAAAATTCTCAAGGGTTGTAAAATCGAACCCTCCCTGCAGCATGCCACGCCAGGAAACCGCTACCAGTTTCTAAGAACAGGTTACTTCTGTGCTGATCTGAAGGATCATTCTCCAGACCACCCCGTCTTCAATCAGACAGTCAGTCTGAAAGACAGTTGGGCAAAGATTGAAAGAACAGGCGCGTGACGTCCGGCTCAGAGACCGGAAACATTGGGATTCCAGGCGGATCATACGATAACTCCAGACTCGATCTTAGCTTCAACTGGATCGATTCGGATTCGGCTTGTCATGAGATGGCCGATGAGATTGCACAAGAGAGTCGGATTGCGGTCGATCTGGAAGGTTCATCGCTGTATCATTATCGCGATCGGATCAGTCTGATTCAGATTGCGACACTGACACGAAAGTATGTCATCGACCCGTTCTCGTTGAATTCCACCTCTGCATTACAGCGTATCCTGGAAACCGACTCGATCCTCAAAGTTTTCCATGGATGCGAGCATGATGTCCGATCACTCGACAGGGATTATAGTATTCATATCCGAAACCTCTATGATACGAAGGTGGCGGCCGAGTTGTGCGGAATGACGTCACTCAGTCTCGCGGGTTTAGTCGAGCACTTTTTCGGAGTTCGGATCAGCAAGAAGTATCAGACTCATGATTGGAGTGCTCGGCCGATCATTCCTCAGGCATTGGCCTATGCAGTATGCGATACACACTTCCTGCTGAAACTCAAGGATCTGCTCGATTTGAGATTGATTGAACTGGGTCGGACGGTTTGGGCTTCCGAGGAGTTTGGGCAGCTCGAGATGTTGAGATGGAAGCCCAGCCGGAATCAATTGCTCGGATTCCGAAGTATGCAGGGAATTCGTCTCCTCAGTGAAAAAAGTGTCGCGATCGCACAGGCATTATGGGAGTGGCGTGAAAAGACAGCGGAGATGCGCGATGTGCCGCCTTTCCGTGTCATGAACAACGAGGAGCTTCTGAAAATAGCTACAGAAAAACCCAAATCGATTCATCAACTGAAAGCCATGATCTCGAACAACCGAAGGTTAATTCAAGAAATGAGCACCCTGTGGACATTGATCGCCCATGCGCCTGGTCGTATCCAACTCGTGTCCGATCCATCGAACGGGAGCAAGCGTCTGAGTGCAGCCGAGCAGCAGAGGATCAAAAAGATCAAGGATCTAAGAGACAAGATTGCCGATGAACTAGGGCTCAATCCGTCGCTGATCGCGTCCCGTGAAGCAATCGAGCGATTGGTCAGACTCGATCTGTCGATCGGCACTAACGCCATAGATGATATCATGTCAGGAACAGGGCTCAGACAGTGGCAGATTCAACTGCTCCGACGAGGGGCGCTGGATGTATCAGGCAATCGCTTTTGAGAGCAGATCGAGGAGATGACGCACGGGAATCGGCTGGGTGCCTGATGCTTCGGCATACATTCGAGTACCTTTTTTCAGGGTTTGTTCACATGTCGCGCAGGCTGTGACAACCATATCCGCGCCCGTCGCAACTGCCTCTTCAATTCGACGTTTGGACAGGTGATCTGCGATTTCAGCATCCCAAGTCAGAATACCGCCTCCGCCTCCGCAACAGCGGGATTGATTCCCCGAATTCGTCATCTCGACGAGATCATATCCCATTTTTTTCAGGATTCGCCGCGGTTCATCGATGATTTTAGCTCCTCGCGATAAATCACAAGGGTCGTGATAGGTAACTTTCCCGGTTTGAGGAGTCAAGGGTATCGAATCCAGTCTGCGGTCAATTTCCTGGAGGATGTGAGAGGCTGAAGGTTGGTAATGGTGCTGGAGATGCACGAGGCAACTCGGGCATAACGTGATGACCGGCCTGCTATCTGATTTGAATCGATCCTCAAAACGTTTCTTCTGTTCTGCATGGGCATCTGTGAACCCCATGATTTCCAATGGAAATCCGCAACAGACCTCTTGCATGATTCCGACCTGGATGCCGATTCGATCGAGGAGACGAATTGTTTTTTTCGTCGCATTCGGTCGAGAAAGATGCTGGCAACCGATGAACAACAGATTGGGACCGTCCTGTTCGGGCAGATTCAACTCCGGGTCCGCGAAGATGTTGCCGGTCGTTTCGATATTGTCGACAAGCATCTTCTGGGCGGGACGCACGAAGCCGAGTTTTACCATCTCGCGCCTTGCTGCCCGGACGACGTCAGGACATTTGGCGTTGGAGGGGCAGCGCCGCATGCAGTCCGTGCAGTTGGTACACTGAAAAAGACGATCCGCGATCGATAAATCCGGTTCGATCTCGCCGGTCAGCAGGCCATACGCCAGAATCATCCTGCCTCGGGGAGAAGCGCTATCCCATCCGACATCGATAAACACAGGGCATACCGCCTTGCAGTACCCACACATCGTGCAATTGATTGTTTCGAGTTTCTGTTTTTCGAGATCGTCAAATGTGCGATTCATTTCGAAACCTCAACGGGATATCTCAGGTGCGACAGGAACCCGTCGTCCCAATCGAATATCTTGTAAGGATTCATGATGTTCCGGGGATCGAGCGCACGTTTGATGGCCCGCATGAAGGGGATGGAATCAGCACGCTCCTTCTTGAAGTATTCCGCCTTGCTCATCGCGACACCATGTTCTCCGGTGACCGTACCGCCTAGTTTCAGTACAAGATCATAAATTGATTCGACCGCGCGTTTGGCCTGCATCCAGTGCTCCGGATTTTCTGGATTGAGCAAGACTTTTGTGTGCAGATTTCCGTCACCGGCATGTCCATAGGTCGGGATTAGAATATCATATTGACGCTCAATATCCTCAAAACCGACGATTGCATCTGGAACTTTGGAGATCGGCACAGCCATGTCATCCGCAAGCATGACTGTGGCGAACTCGGGTTTCAAGGCGGACAGCGATGGAATCATCTGTTTGCGGCCTTTCCAAAGTTCTTCGATCCGCTTGGGATCCTCCGTGTAATCGACGCGGAACGCCTCATTCCGTGAACAGATCGACCGGATCAATTCGATCTCGGATCGAACGGCTTCCGGATGGCCGTCACAAGCGATCAGCAGCATACCTCCGGCAGGGGGCAGATTGAGTTTTGTAGCCTTGTTCACGGCCTCTATGCAGGCATGGCTCATCAATTCCAATTGTACCGGCAGTATCGGTGTCCCGATGATGTCTGCGACGGTGCGACCGGCCTGCGAGAGATGTTTGAACGAGGCGACGCATGCAGCTGTTTTTTGCGGTAAAGGGGCCATCCGGAGCGTGATTTCGGTGATGATTCCGAGCGTCCCTTCCATCCCGACCATCAGTTTTTCCATCTGGTAACCGCTGGAATTCTTGATCGTTCGTGTTCCGAATCGCGCAATTTCGCCTGTTGGCATAACAGCTTCCAGACCCAGAACGTAATCGCGTGTGGCTCCATATTTCAGCGCTTTGTCACCCGAAGAATTGGAGGCGACCATCCCTCCCAGTGTTGCAACTTCGCTACTAGCAGGCCCCGGAATGAAAAAACGGTGCTTCTTCAGCGCGGCATTCAGACGATCGCATATTACGCCGGGTTCGACGACGCAGATCAGATCTCCCGGTTTGATTTCTTTGATCCGGTTCATTTCCTGGAGATCGATCATGAGCCCACCCGCGACCGCTGTGGTGTGACCGCACAATGATGTTCCGGAACCTCGGGGGATGATCACGAAATCGTGTTCGTTCGCGAGTGAGACGATCGCAGCGATTTGGGATGGATCTTTCGGTTGGACGACAGCGCCCGGCATCGCCCGATGCATGCCCGCATTGAAGGCGTAAGCATACAACTCGGCCACCGTAGTTCGAATTCTATCAGAGCCGACTATCTGTGTCAGTTTTTCCAAAGCTGCGGGGGAGGGGTTTCGGAGTGGTATTGAGGGCATCTCTAACTCCTAAGATGCTCCGCCTGCGTCGATCCGAATAATTTCCTGATCGATGAATGCTTGAAGCACGGACGGTGACGACATGAGTTTCGACGATTCACCGTCCCAGTTGTGAGGTTTTACACGAGCAATCCAGCCACTCGCATATGAATCGCGATTGATCAACATGAAATCATCTTCCAGACTCTCGTTTATCTCGATGATTTCGCCCGAAATCGGCGCGATGAGTTTCCCGACCCATTTACTCGATTGCAGTTTACCCATCGTCTGATCCTGCTCGATTTCATCTCCGACTTCGGGCAGGTCCGCGTAGGTTGTATCACCGGCCATGCGGGAATAAAACTCGGACATGCCGATTCTGACCGTGCCATCTGGTTCAAATCGAACCCAACTGTGATCCTTGTGGTAAAAAAGCCCGTCCGGGAAGTGGTAGCTTTTGTATTCCATTGGAATCTCCTTGTGTAAGCGTTCAAATCATGTGCCCGATCATCGGTACCGTGATGCTTCCATCGATCAGGAACAGGACTCGACTGGAAGGTCCCTTGAATTCCATGGCCGTATCGAGTGCGGATTGGATGGAAGTGAACGGACGGATGAAAATTCGCTCCAGAACAGAGGCTTCCAGATCCGTGACCGCCCAGATCTGAGACCAAAGCCCAATCTCGGCCAGTTTCGCAGCTTTATGGTATCCCAGTTTATACCCGGCATCAATTGATTTGATAATCTCGGACGATGACCGACACGACGCCATCAGGTCATAGAAAGTCGATTCACCGATTCCCGTGCGACATTTTGAGACGAGAATCAGAATTCCTTGGTCGTTCAGCGCGAGTTTTCCGTTATCGAGTGCTTTTTGGGATTGGTACAGATCGACATCCATCGGATACGGCGCTACGGATACGACAATGTCCTCTTTTCCAGAGATCGTCACCGCATACACCTCGTTTGCTGCACCGATCGCATTCTGCATCGACGAAATGATATCTCCTCCGAAAGCTGCATAGATCCGCCGATCGCGATCCAAAACGATCTGGATCGAAAAAATCGGTAGGGATCCGAGAGTCGAAAGTGCATCAATCATGTCATCGTGGACCGGATTGCCGTCGAGTACCATTGCGGTGGCTTCCCGTCGTAACGCGTATTTATGGTTCATTGTGATTGTTTCATAAGAGGCAAGTCCCGGCAGAATGGCTTTCCTGCCACCTGTATAGCCAGCGAAATAGTGGGGTTCGACCGACCCGATTACGAGCAGTCGATCTGCCTCGATAATCTTCCGGTTGACCCACATCTCGGTGCCGTTTTTTGATGTTCCGAGATGCACCATTTCACTGGTTTCCTTTGCCTTGTGTACATGAATTACGGATCGATTCCGTATATCGGATAGATGGCCGCCGAAGATGAGTCTGTACTCTTCCTCGGTTGGAGGGCGGTGAACGCCGGTCGCAACGATAAACTCGGCTTTCTGATCAAGAAGGCGGGGAGCGATGAGATCGAGCACTCTCGGAGTCGGTGTGGGTCGAGTGCCATCGTTGACGATCACGAGTGTTTTCCCCGCTGGCTTTAAAAACTCATCGAAGGAAGGGCCACCCGTCGGCAGGGACAATGCTTTAAGAATTTCGGTTTCCTCATGACGCATCGGAACTGAGTTCGGGTGGATGATGCCCGCGCACCGATTCTTGGGTATTTCTACGATCTGTGAGTCTTTTCCATACGGAATTCGGATGCTGATTCGTTCATTCATGTCTGCATCTCCTCACGTCACCGATCCGGTGTAATAGACTCCGGCGTAGTGCCCGGATTGCCGGATCGTTTCCGGAACTGATCCGTGAACATCCGGCAATCCAATGAAAATGGGAATCCTTTCCGATCCTTCGACTCCGGCGATGGCGCTTCTCCAGGCCGTCAGCCGATCGAAATCAATGATGGGATCGGTTACGATGAAGTCGACCTCATGCCAGAGTTTCTTCCTGAAGAAAAACGGCTTCATCTCAAGGTCGCCTCGCATGGGATGCTCGAACAAACCGACAAAAAAGTCCAGTGTTCCGGAAATGCGTGAATAATTGGAAAAGACTCTTTTCCTACGCATGTCATTGAGGATCTTCAGTGTCTGGATCGGATCGATATCATAAACATTTTTCGCTTCACGCATCGGTCCGAGCGTCTGATGGATGCCGGGTTGTATCAGAAAAAACCGGACACCCAGTGACACTGCACCCAGAACCACACTCTGAATATCGATTCGATTTCGATCCCGACAATTGATCATCAAGATGGGATCGTACCCATTGCGGATGAGGTGGCTCGCGGCTGCCGTTGCGGACATAGCGGGCATAGCGCCCGGATTGTCGGATATCGACAGGAATCCGAACCCGGGTGGCGGCAGATCGCGTAACAAGACCTCAGGCGAGGCATTGCGCGGAGGGTGTACTTCGTACATTTCGATCCAGGTCCTGGTGCCCATGAAACTCCGTCGATTTTTATCCATTTTTCAGGACTCCGGATCCGCTGGTGTCATTCGGAGGCCTCCCGCATGGGATTGCGACCAGTCTTTGGGATCGACGACTTCCGATATGCTCCCTGAGCCAGATCGTTCGCCGAGTCTGCGTGAGAAGGTAATCCAGACACATTCAATATCCGGATTGACCTCACAATGGTCCGCCGAGTCACTCCCTCCGCAA
Organism: uncultured bacterium; assembly: GCA_964472395.1. Classification (GTDB taxonomy): domain Bacteria; phylum CSSED10-310; class CSSED10-310; order CSSED10-310; family CALFER01; genus CALFER01. The sequence goes on from CAYYMM010000071.1 coordinate 17,050, forward strand.
GGCTCATTCTGTTGTGCTTTGGGACAGCGCGTTATCAGGCAGATTCCGTCGGTGCGATCGAGTGTGCATTCTCCGCATCCGATGCACTGCTCGATGAATCGATCGTGATCGACGATGCGACCCATGAACTGTGTATCGACTCCCGGCAGTATCGGAATTGTCCGGATCATGTCGGCGATGGATTGCATCCCCGCTGCACAACCGAATGACAGGACGGCATCGTATTGCGAAGCGACCACAAGGAGATCTTCACAAAGTTCGGGTTCACACTGTCGCTGCACGATCATCTCTAGCGTCTCGAAAGCGCCTGGCATGCCTTGACGGGCGAGAGAAATGGCACGAGCTGCGATTGATACCTCACGGCCGCCTCCGGTTCTGCATACCGTCAGACAGGAACCGCATCCTACGATGAGCAAGCGGGGATAGGGTCGCGTCAATTCGATGATGTCTTCGATTGATTTTGGTTTTCCGACAATCATACGGTTCTCCTGTGGAAAACGTTCAAGGAATCAGGCGTTCACAATCGGAACCGATGGCAGTGCGGGAGCATCCTGTGAGGCTGTTCTGACAACGACAAGTCGTTCCGATGCGACACCCAGTCGAGGAAGCATATGCTGGATCTGAACGAGGCGCTTGACGAATCGGGTGTTGCCATGCACATGTTTGCAATTGCCGTCCTGACAGATGAAAAAGAAGATCTGGCTGATCCCTCCCAGCAGCAGATCAAAAACGTCACGCATCCGTATTTCACCTCCACACTCAATTTCAAAAAACCGATAGTTCGATGGCAATCCGAATCGCTCTATGCTGTTTTGCATCGCATCGCGTCCGGAGCCGTTACAGCCAAAAACAATGCAATCTCCGGGATGATAGGTGTCCGGATTGCGCCAGACAGGTTCGAATGGCATCGAGATCGCTTCGGCTGGGCAATCCGCGGCGCAGATTCCGCAAGCCGAGCATGCAGCTTCATCTATTATGGACGCATGGGTTACCGAAATTGCTGAATGTGGGCACACGCGTGCGCAAGTCAGGCAGGCTGCGCAACGATCTTCATCTACCTTCGGGACTGATTGCCCGATCGAGACATCCGAGAGGCATTGCATGAATAGCAGGACATCGTCGCGGCATTGAGCGATGGATTTCATTCCGGAGGCGGATCCCAGAACAAAAATGCCTTTCCGGTTCGTCTGGATCATGTTGTAATGATTGTTGATGTTGCCGTAATAACCGTCGGAGTCGCGTCGTGGTTCGTGCAGCGACCAGAATACGGATTTCAAGGTTCGTGGATAAAGGGCGGGTTCCAGTAACACACGATCTGCTGAAATCGCGATCGGAGTGCTGGACACATCGGGCATCAGCGGTTCATGTTCGATATGAATCGTGAGTCCTTCGCCGGCAGTCCGGATATCCGGGTGTATACGCGACCGGATGAAGACGATTCCAAATCTTCTGCACTCTTCATACTCGACAGGCATCCATGAATCTTCGAATCGAATCATGTCCATGATGATTGTCACGTTGCATCCGACATTTTTTCTCAGATCGATCGCGCTGTCCAGAATTCGTTTCATCGTGAAGGCTTTACTGTGCTTTCCGTAACCTGCAATGAAAACAACCTTCGACGACGCATTAATAGCATTCCCGCTTCCTAAACCCGATCGATGCGCTTCAAACAGGTCGAACATGCCCGGAAGCCTTGCAGGGTAAAGCGCAGAAGGAAAGGCAACGTCCACACCGATTGCGACGACAATCCGGGTGGCGAGAACCGGTCTGGGCTGGTCGGGAGTGGTCGTGACTTCAAATCGGCCGACCTGACCTCGAATTCGGTTGATTGTGGTCCCGGAGAGAATGACGATACTCGTGAATTCCGTCACCGAGGCGATCAGTTTACCGAGATGCTCCCGATACACAGGTAATGAACTGGCAACCCCTCCCAGTTCCGGTGATCGTTCGACAAGCGTCACTCTGTGACCGGCCCGGGCAAGTTCGTGAGCCGTGGTCAGGCCGGTAAATCCACCGCCTATAATCAACACATGCTCGGGATTGTTCATGAACTGCCTCTGTTGAGTGTGATCATCCGCGTGACTGCGGATATCGATTGATCGATCGTCTTCGCCAGGTTCATAGGACCAAGGGCTGCGCCGACAACAGCAAGCACTCCGCTCCCGGCCGGTTCCTGTATGAAGCCGTATGGATTGAGTTCGAGTCCGATTCCGAGAATGGAATGGCGCAGGGACTGCGACGGACGAAAACCGATAGCGAGAACAATCGTGTGGAATTCGTGAGACTCCATGGTGCCCATGTCGGATTCAGTTGTAACTTCCAACCGGCCCGATTCCAGCCTGATGATCTCCGCCGGAAGGGACCGGACAAGTCGAATTCGGGGGTTGAGACTATTCAATAGACGATCCGTTTCAGGGGAGAGGGATTGCAGGTCGGAATAGAAAATCGTGACCTGGAGGTCAGGATCCAGATAAACGAGTCTCGATGCCATACGGAGTGAGTACGCGCAGCATGTCTGCGAGCAAAACGGAGCTCCTCCACGGGGATCGCGGCTACCGACACACTGAATAAATCCGATGGCGCCCGGTGCCGAGCCATCACTGATTCGCTTCGGCAACGAACTCCCCTGCAACTGCCTTTCAAACTCAGCAGAGGTGATCACATCCGGAATTCGCCCGTAACCGTATCGTGAACACAGGTGTGGATCGAAAAAATCGAAGCCTGTGGCAATCACGATACTCGAGGATGTTGTGCTATGCGTGTCACCAGTTTCGTCTCGCCAGCTTACGGTGAAACGCTGTTCCCGATGCTGAATGTCGAAGACGGTCGATCTGAGATGGGTTAGTATGTTCTGCGAATCCTGGACTTGGCGTATCATTCGGTGAACCTTGCAGACATTGCAGCTCCTGCACTCGCTGTCTGCTTTGCATCCGTATTCCCAGGCTTTCCCGGATAATCTGGATGTCTGCTCAAACAGCTCTGCCCGCAGGCCTCTGGAAGCTATTTCGATAGCCGCCGCCATCCCGGCCGGTCCGCCACCAATGACCAGTATCGGTTCAGGAGTCATGACTCAACCTCGATTCGATTTTCTCGAGAATGCGGGCGGCCTTTACTTTGTTCATGTTAAAACCGAGTTCTTTGGGTTCGATGCCCATGGCAAGGCCGATTAGTTGGGTGAGGTAGAGAACCGGCAGATCAAATTCCCTAGTCAGATACTGCTCAATCGGTTTTTGATTGTCATCATAGATCACCGCGCAGAATGGGCAGATCACACACATGCAATCCGAGGCGGAATGCGTTGCCGCCTCGAGTTTTTGCGCCGCGAGGCGATAGGTTATGTCACTATTCACAGCCAGTATCGCTCCTCCGCAGCAATGTTTCCGGTTCTGGAGATCGACAGCGGATGCGCCGGTCGCTCGGATCAGCGCACCGAGAGATACGGGGTGTTCAGGATCATCGAATGCGCCATGGGCGTCGGAGGGTTTGAGGTAATGACAGCCGTGATGGGGGGCGACGATCAGTGAGGTCAGATCGAACTGAAAATGGCTCCGGATCGTTTCGGTCCCGACCTCCTCGAAAAGGATGCGTGTCAGATGGCGGACAGAGATGGTTCCATTGTATGTTCTACCAATTGCTCCGAGATGATGGTTGATCACGCTTCTGCGAACCGGATCGGTCTTCATGATATGGTCGACTTCAGCAAGAACGGCACTGCAAGCACTACACAGGACACAGATGTCGAGATTTTCGGATTCGGCGATTGCGAGATTCCGCGCAGCCAAAGCGTCTGCAAATGCGTGCCTGGTGCTTCGCATCGGAAATCCGCAACAGGCGAACTCGTTGAGGTAGACGAAATCAATGCCAAGCCGTTCGGCAACCTTCGCTGCCGATAACTCATAGTTCCTCGCGCGGGCCGGGATCGTGCAGCCCAGGAAAACCGCCAATCTCATGGTGACTCTCCGCACGTGATCTCAAACAGCTTGCGGACTTCATCGTTGGTACAAAGGATCTCTGGCAATCCGACTTTACTCCGCTTTCGATTATCGAAGTCATCGATTTCGTAGATCCGCCCTTTCTCAACGATCAACCTTTCCTGGAATCGGTATGGATCCGGAACACGATCATGACGAGCTGCGATGTTTCTCAAGGCGACGACGATATCACTGATGCGGACGCCTTGTGGACATCGTTCCTGACAGGTCAAGCATGATGCGCACCACCACAGAAATGCGCTTTCCAGAACAGTGTGGCGCAGACCAAGATGGATCAGACGGATGATTTTCCGAGGATTGTAGTCGGATTGGACGGAGAAGACGGGGCAGCCCGAGGAACAGATACCGCATTCAACGCACCGATAGACTGACTCCCCCCCCGGTTCCTTGCGCACTTCTTCCAGGAAGGAATCCGTCTCATTACACTGGTTCGTTTCTGTCACTGAGTCTTTCTCCCATTTGGGTTTCTCAGGATTTACAACAGGATGAACCCCTTAAAAAGAGGATCAAGGTAAGGAATATTATCGGAAAAGAAATCAAGAATGAAGAGCAGAAAAGCTCAGAAACTATTGGAAGCTCCAACTGATCGTTGCTACGTCAGATGCCAGAGAGGAAAAATTACGTGTCGTGATAGCCGTCAGAAACTGGGCTTCGGTTGTGGGCAACCCGAGTTCAGGCCAGGTGAATTCAGGGAAGATCGGGATAGTCACTGTGCCAGACGGAAGGTCACAGAACGAATAGTCGATAAATGGCGCGTCCGGCGGGTCGAAAAGCCTCCAACTGGGCCAGAAAAAATAACTCCCGCTCAATTCGAGCAAAAAGAAGACTGGCATGGAAATCTGAGAAGTTCCATCGTTTCGGATATCCAGATCCACAACAAATGACATGCCTCCGCTGATGTGCCGCGATGGCATGCGGATATCTAGCCGGAAGTCAAAGTTACCTTCGGAAAGACTGAAATCGATGTTCTGGACAGAATGCAGGATTTCGATGGTGATGAGATCGGCATCAGCGGCGATTGACGCATTATTGTAATACTCGCCGGCATCCCCAGACCCACTGATGGGGTAGGCTTCCGCAAAATACTGCCCGGCCGGTAATCCGAAAGCTTCGTATCGACCCTGGGAGTCGGAAATTGCGTGATGGATCGGCTGCAAGGTCCACTCGGAATCATACACACGAATCTCACATGAGCCGATCGGTTCCCCCGAGTCTCTCAGAACTCGCCCTGAGAAAAGCCCGGCATCCGGCAGCGAAAAGTCGATATCTCCAATGTCCGATCCTTCGTAGATCGTGAGTAACTGAGCATTTTCGCGATAGTAGCTTTGAGGCCAGTATCGCTGTTGGAGATATCTATCTGCGGCTGGGTCTGCGCGTAAAAAATAACGTCCCGGAGGCAATGCGCCGATGATGTATTCACCGTTCGATTCCGATTTGGCTGACAGTGCCGTGATCCACTTCCATTGATCTGTATAGAGGTCGAGGTCACACACCGGAACCGCAAGCGCATTATCCCTGTGGATCGATCCTCGAATGAATCCGCCTTTTTGCAGATCGAATTGGATTCCGAACGTGTCGATTCCACTTTGGACGAGAATTTGAAGTGCTTCCTCGCGTTCCAGCGCTTCCGGCCAGTAGGATGCGACATAGGGCTGGGGATACAGCGGTACCGCTCTGAGATAGTAGTAACCGGGTGTAAGGGTTCCGGATGTAAAGGATCCATCAGCACCTGTCGTCGTCGAGGCGTCCGAGAGAAAAACCCAGTTTGACGTGAAAACCCGGATGACAACATCCTCCAGAGGAGCGGTAGATTCATGCGTGAACACTGCTCCTCGGATTCGAGACTGGCTCAGAGCCGCAGGTGATGACACAACAAGCAGGAAGATCCCGAATATGATAACGTGCGTGTTATTCCTGGACATTCCGTAGCGATTCCCCGATGCCTGAATCGGTTGTGGCATTTAATGTGAGATGATAGTAGCTGCCAAACCCGGTCGTGCTTTGGATCGTGAAGTTTCCAGGACCGTCCGGAGCGCCGATCGACGAACGCTGAATGGAACCCGGACCATCATTACCGACAAAAGGAGACCAGTCGATCGCATATGACTCGTAGTCCGATTGCGTGATCGTGTCGGGACCGACCCACCATCCTGCCGAATCAATATTCAGCGTGCTGGTCGGCGCTGTCACCTTGCTCAGATCCGTTGCAACATTGGATGAACAGGAACCCGTCAGATCGTGCCAGGCGAGAGAATCCATGACGCGTCCGTTGGGTGCGCGAATAACGGCAATGTCTTCCTGACTCGAAAAATCCGCTATCGCGCGAGACTTGATGTGCAGCCCGTACGATGTCGTCGTTACCAGCTCCGCACCGGCTGGTCCTACAAACTCGATAACGGCAAGTTGCTGTGGGAGCAGTGTTGCGATTCCCTGAACGAAAGGAGGGTCGTAACCATCCAGATCCGTGATGGTCCATTCGCGAAGATCGATTGCGGCGAGTCCGGCGTTATAGATTTCGACTTTGTCTCCCTGCATGCCATCCGTCGGAATATCGGGCTTGATTTCGGTGATGCTCAGGTTCCCGGTTGAGGTGTTGATGCGCCAAGGCAGTACAACGTGTGCAGGGATCAGATTCTCCCCAGTCACGACAATGTCAACCGCATTCGATGAAACAGAGCTGAAACCGCACGGTACACCTCCCGCTTCATCTGTCATCATTGCCCAGCGGTCATTGTTAGCGGACCATGAGATAAGGCCGTTATCGATCAGTTCGCCGAATCCATTTCTGACTGCTATGTAGCGAGCATTCGAGTTGTTGTCATATGCTAGTGAAACATAAGGTTCTGATGGGGTTCCGAGACGAATCCACATGTCAGGCGT
>CAYYMM010000072.1:0-23727 GCA_964472395.1 uncultured bacterium
TGCATGCATTGTCGGCAATGCATCGGAGGCAATCATCATCTCTGCGCCTCGGCCGCCCCCACCATCATCGGTCATCACGGAGGTTTTTCGGATCGTGTCCGCGCAAAATGGCAGTGGGTTTTTCCCCTCCCGGAAACGCTCGATCCATCCGCCGCCGGTCCCCTTTTATGCGCCGGCATCACGGTGTTTTCGCCCTTTGTCCTTCACAATATTCGGCCCACTGACCGGATCGGTATTGTCGGCATCGGAGGTCTCGGGCATCTCGCGATCCGCTTCGCCAAAGCCTGGGGATGCGGAATCACGGCGTTTACACACAATCTCGCCAAGCAAGACGATGCAGTGAAACTCGGAGCAGACCGCGTCGTGTCGAGCACTGACAGCACACAAATCCGAGCGCTTGCCGGTCAAATCGACATGCTGCTCATCGCCGTCAATGTGCCGCTGGACTGGTCAGCCTTGATGTCGACCCTGGCACCGAACGGTCATCTCCATATTGTTGGAGTTGTGACGGAACCCATTCCGGTATCCGCCTTCGACCTGATCGTTGGCCAGCGGAGCATCTCGGGGTCGCCAACCGGATCACCCGCCATGACTGCAATGATGCTGGACTTTGCCGCGCGCCACGGAATTTATCCTCAGGTCGAGCATTTCCCGATGAGCCGGGTCAACGAAGCGATCGCGCATCTCAAGGCGGGAAAAGCAAGATACCGAATCGTCCTGGATGCGGATTTCAAATAGAAAGTATCCTTCCCGTTCGTTCCCGGTCCCTTTCACGTTTCCGGATTTCTTTGGCTGTTCCAGCTGATCCGCATCTGCCGGGAAGACTATTCGCGAGCGGAATGGCCTATCATTTCAGTTCTTCGTATCTGCTCCCGATGCTCAATACGGATTTTGGAACAAGCTGAGTATCGAAAACCAGTAGTGACCCTGACTGAGGTTATCTCTTTTCTCCCGATTAAATCTTATTGTCCGTGGTCTTTCCGAACGCCACGTTCAGCGCGAATGAGGCCGGCCAAACGGCCGAAGAATCAGCGTGTCGAGTACCAACGAAGTCTCACTGACAAACAGCATTGTCTGGAACAATTACCCCGCGCCGATTCATACGGAAGATGCACATGTTACGGTTTCGTTTTCGGACATTTCCTGCGGTCACGTCGGAGTCTCGAACATCGATGCCGATCCGTCGTTCGTCGGGCCCGGTGATTATCGGCTCAATCCCGGATGATCGAATTTGCGCGAACAGAGACACACCTTTATAATCGGTATCGTATGAAACCGATTCTGATTTCACACTGTTCGATCTGCAGCCGCCTCGGGGAAATCGAAACATCGTTCTCGAAGTACGGCTCCGATGACCCTGACCGGCTCCTCCCCCCCGAGGCATCCCGGCTGGTCCCGCTCTCCCCTCCCGACTCCTACGATGCCGAACGCCACCATGTGCGCAGGTGCCCGGAATGCGGCACCTTCTACCGATACGATCAATCCTACGAGTATCTCGTGAACGGAAGCGAAGACGAAGAAGAACTCAGACGGCTCACCCCCACGGAAGTTCGCGATCGGATGTCCGATTCGGACTACGACCACCTCATCGCGTTCCTGGAATCCCATCGCGACACCCCGCATCCCCTCGACCGGCACTTCGTCGCCAAATGCCTCACCGCCCATTACCTCGACACATCGAATGTCGAGGGGATCACGACGCTTCTCCGGGACACCCGGATCGACATCGTCAAAGGCACGCTGTTCTTTCTCAGATGGCTGGTTGTAAACGGCACTCCAGTGAATGAAATGAAACCGTATGAGCACGCGATTCACGACATCCGGACAGCGGACGACGAGTCCCTGCAATGGGCCGTCGCATTCTTTACTTCCGCGTTCTCAAAAATCGGGAAATCCTGAGTATCGGCAGTGTCCAGCGAGTATCGCCATGCGGCTCGGAATCGATCCGCGATCTATTCAAATCACCCGATCCCTGATACGGTGGCGTCTCGACCGGACCCGGTTTCGCTTTTCAGTCCGGCAAGGAGACACCCATGCTCGTCTTTTCCGCTCACGCCGACACCGGCTTCGATTTTCATTTCCTGAGCCGCCGGAAGGACCACACCCTCTTCGGTCATCTCGATAACTTCATCGGCGTCCATGCCGTCATGCAGGCCTTCTTCTCAGGTCGGGTCGCGAATGATTACACCCGGATCGTGCTGACCAAGGACGAGGAAATCGACATGGCCGGCGCACGGGAACTCGTGGAAACACTCAGCGAAAACGATGTCGTGATCGCGATCGACGTGACGGGCGCGGAAGTCGAGTCCGACATCGTGTTCGAAAAATGCGCCCACCCGGCGCTCCAGGCATTCCTCCGGGATACGATGGAGGGTCTGTCGTTCGAGATCGATCCGGGGTGCCACGATCCGATCGCCAGTGAAGACGAAGTCGACATCTACTCGCAGAAATGCCCCTTCACCTGCATGCTCGGAATCCGCGTCTGGGGAGGGGACTATAACGAAGGACCGGTTTTCTGCTCGCCGGATGTGATCGAGACAGCCGTCGAGGCGATCTGCCGACTGTGTGAGGCGTTCCCGAAATTCAACACCTATCTCAAACCGGCTCGGAAACCGCGGGGCAAGCGAAAAACCAAGACGAATTAATCACCTGAACACGGGACTCAGCGGAAGCGAACAACCGCCGTGGGATCCTCGACATAGTAAAACTCATGCCCGTCGATCCATTTGCCGTCCTTTAGATACTGTGCCTTGGAATGGAGGCGTCCGTCCGGAAGAATTTCGCTGGTCGATCGCACCTCGGTAATCCCGTTTGCATTTCCCGTGACTTTCTCGACACTCGTGAACCGCTTTCCATCGATCTCGAAGCTGCCGCTGGTGTAGAACCCGGCCGTCGTGAAGTAAAAGTACACGAGTTTTTTCGCGGCATTGTCCCACACGATCATGGTTTCGCCGCCGTATTCACCATCATCGACCGAGTGAATGATCCGGATGGCTTGACCGTTGAGCACCAGTTCCCATCTGGAGATATCCTGCGCGGGTTTTTCAGCACCCGATCCGGGCAGGGTTCCCCTCCAGGTCTTTCCGACGAATGGCATGAGAGGAGCGAACGGGGATACGATTTGCATCGGAGCCTCCTGTGAGAATGCCTGCGCGGTGATGCACAGGGCGATTAGCAGAGCACAATGACGGATGGTCATGTTTGTAGCACCTCCCGAATGGAATCCACGACATAATCCACGGCTTCGAAGGGCAACGTTGCATAGAGCGGGAGCGTGAGTGTCGAATCTCCGATCCGCTCGGCATGGGGAAAATCCCCCCGTTTGAAGCCGAAGGTCTGACGGAAGAAGGTCAGAAGATGGATGGCGCGGTAGTTGACGGCAACGCCGACGCCCGCTTTCCCCATGGCGGCCAGCACCTGATCGCGCCTGTCGGGGTCGACCCAGACCGTCACGAGATGACAGCCGTTGATCGAATCCGGGATGACGGATGGGATCGTCAGGCCTTCAACACCCTGCAGCCGCTCCAGATAGCGGTCGACGCGTTGCTGGCGGGCCTTCCGGAGTTCCTCGACGCGCGCAAGCTGCGGGAGCAGGAGCGCCGCCTGGATGTTGTCCATGTTGTATTTCCAGCCGCAGGCCAGCATGTCCCAGTGCTGGTAGTGCCCCGAATAGCGATCCGCGGCCTCCTTCGACATGCCGTGCTGTCTGAGCATCCTGATCCGCTCGGCGATCTCCCGATCCCTGCACGATGCCGCGCCCCCCTCACCGGAGGTGATGCTCTTGGTCGCATAAAAACTGAAACAGACTACATCGGACAGATGTCCCGGACCGATGCCGTCCCGTCGCCCCTCCAGGCAGTGCGCGGCGTCCTCGATGATTTTGAGCCCGTGCCGGTCCGCGATCGCCCTGATCGCTCGCATGTCGCACATCTGACCATAGAGGTGAACCGGGAGGATCGCCCGTGTGCGCGGAGTGATGGCGGCTTCGATCCGCGCGGGCTCGATCAGTCCCGTGGCTGGTTCGACATCGACGAAAACCGGGACCGCGCCGGTGTGCATGATCGACGTCGCGGTGGCGATGAAGGTCATCGGTGTCGTGATCACTTCGTCGCCTGGCCCGATTCCGAGTGCAAGAAGCGCGAGGTGCAGGGCTGCGGTGCAACTGGTCAGTCCGACGGAGTATGGAACATGGAGATACTCCGACAGGTGTTTTTCGAACTCGGCGACACGCTCACCGGTCGTCAGGAACAACCCGTCGAGACACTCCATGACGGAGCGTTTTTCCGCCTCACCCACGTTGTGCACATAAAACTCGACCTTCATGCTCATCGTTGTCTCCACTGCACCGCCGACACTCGTCAATGCTTTTCAATCTGACCAGTCTTCGTAATGATCTTGACCTCGCGCATCCACTCGAGCGGCCGCCACCAGCTTTCATTGTAACGATACCACTCGATCGTTTCCCTCAATCCCTGCTCGAATGAGCGTCCCGGTGTGATCCCCAGGACGGTTTCCGCTTTCTGTGTCGATGAGATATGGCGATCGACCTGCCCCATTCGATCCGCGCTGAACTGAATAAGATCTTCTTTGCGACCCGTGATATCAAGGATCATCCGGGCGATGGACAGGATATCGAGATCGAATCCGGAGCCAATATTGAAAACTTCGCCGACTATACGGTTGAGCGGAGCATTGATCACTTTGTCCAGTCGTTCACAGGTGTCGTGAACGTGCAGCCAGTCGCGTCGAGCCGACCCGTTGCCATGGATCGTGAGGGGTTCGTTGTTCAGCGCGCTGGTGATGAAGCGGGGTATGACCTTTTCGAGATGCTGGCGGGGGCCGTACTGATTGAACGGGCGGATGATAACGGCGGGCACGCCGTAGGTCTGAACATACGAGTAGACCAGCCGGTCCGCGCCGGTTTTTGCGCTCGCATATGGCGACGTCGGATTCAAGGGATGATCTTCGCACATCGGATCCGTCAACGCTGTGCCGTATACTTCCGAAGTCGAAATATGCACGAAACGCTCGACATTCGAGTAGTGTTTGAGCACGGAGTTGGTGACGACCTGTGTGCCGATGACATCAGTTTCGAAAAAAATGCGGTTATCGAAGAGTGATCGCGCGACATGTGATTCCGCCGCGAAATGTACGACGGTATCGACCTGGTTCACCAGATGATCGACCATTTCGTGATTCGTGACGCTCCCGTACCAGAACTCGCATCGCGACGTTTTCTTGATGACCTCGGGCAGATTCTGTGGATTACCGGCATAGGTCAGAGCATCCAGAATGATGATCTGATCTTCCGGGTACTTGTTCACCCAATACTCGACGAAATTGCTTCCGATAAATCCCGCTCCTCCGGTCACCAGTAGCTTTCTCATTCCCTCTCCTCGCAGTTCCGATGATTGTTACTCGTCCCGAACGCTGGATCCGGGCCGTTTCTGTCCGACTGTGGCATGTTACCGGAAACAGGACGGTTTATCCATCCGATTTCGTGATTCCGGAAGCGCATTCGGAGACGGTTCATGCTATAATCCGGAAGAATGCGCCTCGGCGCACGTTCAGAATCGGATACCGATTTTCATAGAGGAGGCGACGGAATGGACTCGAAGATCCGGATTGGAATCAGCACCTGTCTTCTGGGTGAAAAAGTCCGTTACGATGGCGGACACAAATTCGACAGTCTGATCGTACATACGCTGGGGCCATATCTGGAATACATCCCGGTCTGCCCCGAAGTCGAAGCCGGTTTTTCCATTCCCCGCGAAGCATTCCGGCTGATCGGCGATCCGGATGCACCTCGCATGATCACCGTCCGGACCCAGCAGGATGTCACCGACCGGATGCTCGAATGGGCCCGTCGGCGTGTTCGAGAACTGGAAAGCGAGAATCTGTGCGGATTCATCTTCAAGAGTGACTCACCCAGCAGCGGAATGGAACGTGTCAAGGTCTACACGGAAACCGGTATGCCGATCAAACGCGGCATCGGGTTGTTCGCCCGTGCCTTCATGGAGCACTTTCCGCTCCTGCCGACTGAGGAAGACGGTCGGTTGCGGGATGCCCGGCTTCGCGAAAACTTCATCGAGCGCATCTTCACGCTCAAACGCTGGCGCGATATGCTGTCCGGGAACAACTCGAAAAGCGGACTGGTGGATTTCCATACCCGTCACAAACTGATGTTGCTCGCTCACAGCCCCGTCCATTACAAGAAAATGGGTCAGATCGTCGCCGCGCTCACCGATGCTCAACTGCCCGCCATCCAGAAACACTATGAGACGATTCTCATGGACGCGCTGAAGATCAAGACCACGGTCAAGAAAAATCTGAACGTCCTGCAGCATATTCTGGGCTACTTCAAGAACGAACTGAGTTCACCGGAGAAACAACAGATCCTGGAGGTATTCGAGGATTACCGGAATGCGCACATCCCTCTCATCGTCCCGATCACGCTGCTCGGATTCTTCGTCCGGAAGTACGGCGAGCCCTATCTGTCGAAACAATTCTATCTCAACCCGCATCCCATCGAACTGCAGCTTAGAAATCACGTGTGATCGCCGGGGGACTCCTTACATCCTGAGGGATCAGAAGACCGTTACACGCCCCTCCAGCGATTCCGATGCCTTCCAGGTCTGATCCGCGCGAATCACCAGAATGGCCGTCTCGGGTCTCTTCGCCGCCATCTCCCAGCACGCCGGCTCGCCCAGAACGAAACAGGCCGTCGCGATGGCGTCCGCCATGGCCCCGCTCGGATCCAGCACCGTCACACTCCGCAGATTGGTGTCGATCGGGCGACCGGTTCGCGGATCCACGATATGACAGTATTGCTTGTCGCCGATTTCGAAAAATCGCTGGTAAGTCCCCGATGTGACGATGGCTCGATCCCGCACCTTGATCTCGCCCCAGACCCCCGCTCCGAATGGATTCTGGATGCCGACGGTGCAGACGGCGTCGGGATCCGGCGTCAGACAGTACATGTCGCCGCCGGGATTCACGAGCAGCTTCTTCAGGTGTTCGGTGTCATTCCGCGCGGCGTCGTCACGAATCCGTTCCGCAATCCACTGGGCCATGAGGCCTTTCGCAATGCCGCCAAAATCAATCGCAAGCCCCGGCTGGTCCAGGAGGATTGTCCGGTTGGCCGGATCGATGTGCAGATGATTGAATCCGGTTCGGGATACGGCCTCGGCGATTGCCTCCGTCGTCGGCTCAACACCCGTTTTCTCAGCGTCTTTCCACAGGCGGATGATCGGACCAACCGTGATGTCGAACGCGCCTCCGGATATTTCGAAAGCCGTCGCGGCATCCCTGAACGCCTCGAACAGGTGCGGTTCGAGCGGGATCGTTTGTCCGGGCGACTGTGCGATCGTATTGACGACGCTGGACGGATTGTAAAAAGACAATTCGGATTCCCATGTTGCGACACTCGATTTGGCGGTCGAGACGTATTGATTGAGCGACTGCCGGGAAATGCCGTTGGCGACGATTTCGACCGGGATGTTGCCCATGGCGAGGAACGTTTCAGAGACATTTTCCGGTTGGCGAGGCGTGCCGGAGCAGCCCGCCACAACCATCAGGATCAAAGTCAGGAATACGCGTGCGGGTATCGATCGAGTCGTCATGTGGGTCACCTCCGTCAGGAGTGAAGGATCCTTCAGAATCCGCCGGATTGCAAGTCATGGGAGGGGGGCGGATCATTGGATTTGGTTGACACCGTGAGTATGAAGCATCAGAATTCGCTCATGACGACTCAACTTTCACAGGATTTTGAAACACTCACACGGATCGCACTCGCCGCAGTCGCCCGGCGCGGGGTTGAATACGCCGATGTCCGCCTGACGACACTCGACAGCGAATCTGTCTCGGCTTCCAACGGTCAACTGGATGGCATAGAAGCGGAAACGGACACGGGATTCGGGATCCGGGTGCTGTATCGGGGTGCATGGGGTTTTGCCGCGTCGCCGGTATTCGGCAAGAGCGAGATCGAACGGGTAGCCCGCGCGGCGCTCGATGTCGCCCGGGCCTCCTACCGCCTCAGCCGCTCTCCCGTCCGGCTCTCGCCCCGGCAACCCGTCGTATCGGACTATACGACTCCCCTCCGCATCGACCCGTTCTCGGTTCCGCTTCCGGATCGCATCGCTCTGCTCGAAACCGCGACGGACCGCGCGGCGACACTCGAGGGCATCCAGTCGGCCTCCGCATCGATTCTCGCACAGCGGCACACGATGCAGTTCGCCTCCCTCGACGGAAGCCGGATCCGGCAGACGATCGTTCTGTGCGGAGGGGGACTCAGCGTGACCGCGGGGCAGAAGCGGGATGTGCAGACGCGGTCTTTCCCGTCCTCGCACGGCGGCGATCATGGCGCGGGGGGGTATGAGCGCATTCTGGAGATGGATCTTCCGGGGAATGCACGACGGGTAGCCGAAGAGGCCCTTTTGCTGCTGTCCGCCCCCCCGTGTCCGAACGGAGCATTCACGGTAATTCTCGACGGAGACCAGCTCGGGTTGCAGATCCACGAATCGATCGGACATCCCCTCGAACTCGATCGGGTCTTCGGTGCCGAAGCCAATTTTTCGGGAACCAGTTTTGCCTCACCCGACCAACTCGGTTCGCTCCGATATGCCTCGGATATCGTGTCGGTCGTGACCGATCCCACAATCCCCGGAGGTCTCGGGTCATACGGATTTGACGATGACGGGACACCGGCGCGGCGCGTCGAATTAATACGAAACGGCATTCTGGTCGGGTTTTTGTCGGGCCGCGAGACGGCTTCTCGGATCGGCGCGCTGTCATCGGCCAACAACCGTGCGGCGGGCTGGCGGCATGTCCCGATCAACCGGATGTCGAACACGGTCCTGCTCCCCGGCACCTGGTCACTCGACGATCTGCTCGCCGACACCGAATCAGGCCTGTTTCTGACCACGAATCGAAGCTGGTCGATCGACGACCGGCGCGAGAGTTTCCGGTTCGAGTGTGAAGCGGCCTATGAGATCAGAGGCGGGAAACTCGGACAGATGTACCGGAATCCGGTTTACACCGGGCGGACCGTCGATTTCTGGAACCGGTGCGATGCAATCTGCAACGAGACTCATTTCAAGCTCTGGGGCACGCCGAACTGCGGAAAGGGCGAACCATCGCAGTCGATCTTCACGAGTCAGGGCGCTTGCCCCGCAAGGTTTCGCAATGTTGCAGTCGAGTCCAGTGCCGGAAAGAGCCGCGGACATGGAGGCGGATGAGATGAACGCTGACGTTGGAACGATCGACCGGAAAGCGCTCGAAGCCATTCTGAATCGGACGCCTCCCGCCTGTGAGCTGGCCGTTGCGGTCGTCGACGAGTCATCACGCACGACGCGACTCGCCGAGAGCGTGATTCAGGCGAATGTCTCGGTGCGGGATCTCACCGTCTGGCTCGAGTTACGACGGGATACGCGATCGACACTCGTGACCCTGCATTCGCTCGAACCGGAACCCGTCAGAGCCGCGATCGGGCAGGCGCTTCGGATTCTCGATACACTGGGGGACGGGGATCCCCTCATCCCGCTTGAGCCGACCAAACCCGTGCCGCGGATCGACATGTTTGATCGAAAGACGGATGCCTGGTCACCCAAACAGGCCGCGAAGGCATTGCAGGAGGCCGTTCGAATCGCGGATATCGGCCGTCTGAGTGTCGCGGGAGCGCTTACACTGACGTCGACCGCACGCGGCATTGCACACACGGGCGGGATGATGCTGACCGCCTCGCGTACGGAAGTCGATCTGTCGCTGACCTGTGCGGATCCATCCGGGGCAAGCGGCTGGGATCGCGCGTACGGGCACCGGATCGGGGACATCGATATCGCCGCGGTGGCCAAACGCGCCGCATCCCGGGCGATCCGGAGCCGCGATCCGGTGGAACTCGAACCCGGCCCGTACACCGTCGTGCTCGAACCCGGCGCCGTGGGCCCCATGCTCTTGTTTCTGTCCTTTCTGTCCTTCGGCGGCAGCCCTTTCAATCGCGGAACCAGTTTTATGGCGGGGCATGTCGGCGAAAAGGTGCTCCCGGACTTCATGACGATCCGCGATGACCCTCTCGATCCGCGCATGGGCGGCTGGCCGTTCGATTTCGAGGGCACCCCGTGCGCGCCGGTGACGCTGATCGAAAACGGCGTCGCACGCTCGGTGGTTCATGATCGGACGACCGCTGGGCAGGCGGGATGCGCATCCACCGGGCATGCGCTCGCGCCGGGAAACGGATTCGGCCCGTATCCGAAATGCATGGTGATGTCGCCCGGTGAGACTTCCACGGATGCATTGATCGCCGGTATCGACCAGGGACTGCTGATCACACGATTCTGGTACATCAATTATGTGAATCCCATGAAGACCATGATCACCGGCACAACGCGCGACGGGACATTCCGAATCGAGAACGGGAAAGTGACCGGAGCGATCAGGAACATGCGGTTTGTCGAGAGCATTCTGGAGGCATTCCGGCGGGCGACGGCGGTCTCTTCAGAACGGGAGTATTTTCGGATGTTCGGTTCGACCATGCGCATTCCGTCGATGGTCATCCCCGCATTCACGTTCACGGAGGTTGCCTCATGAAGCGCCGTTCATTTCTCAAAGGCATTGGATTGTTAAGTCTTCTGCCGTTTTTTCCCGGGAGGGGTGTGCTGGCGCGTCCGGTTCAGGATCGGCAGAGGGCGGCTGCGGCGCGAGCGGACTGGCATCATCGACCCACGGCACCGGGATGCGCATCGCCGGTTGCGGGTGATGATACGGGGGCGTCCTTCGAGAAATGTCTTCCGGAGTTTCTCAAGCGAAGAGGATGAACACGGGGATCTCCCCGGAGGGATCGGGCCCACGGACAAGCCTTCAGGCGGATTACTCATTCCAGCACTCAGCGACCATCAGAACGACAAGGTGGAATCTCGGACGATGGTCAAAGGTGCGCAGACAGGGAGATGAAGTAGCTCTCTGAAGTAAGCTCTCCGCCGAACGATCGGAGATCGACTACAGATGTAACCTCGAGCCCGATGCGATCCTCTTGAATGACCGCCTTGATGGTGTGTGTTTCGTGCTTCTCTGACAACTGGATCTCACTGTCCTTCTCGATACAAAGACGCTGGCCGTAGGTCGATACATTCTTTTTATCGGGAGTGATCGTGATCAGCCACCGGATGCCACTATCGGGAAAGGTGATGCATAATTGGTCATTCTCGCGCTCGATCGGGAATGAGATGTGTGATGCTGCAAACAAATGGGACGGTGTTGCCAGTGCGATTAGAGCGGCGACAAACCTGTAGACCGACTTTCTGCTCATTGTGTTTCTCCCGCAGTTTACTCTACCACAAGCGTATCAAGCTTTTCGTAACGTCAAACATACCACACAGGAGAGCGCTTTTGTCAACGCGGCAAGGCACTCCGGAAAAGCCAATCGTCGCCTCCGGGACCGAATCGGCTAGGTTATCTGTCACCATTATAACCTCCTGAAGCAAACGATTGATCCAGAAACACTCTCGACAAATTCTGACGTCCATCTTGCTCTCTCCTGTTGCCTGACATACACTCCCCCTGTCGCTCGTTGCGTAACGCCTCCTCACGACGAACAGGACGATTGCATGGCCATCAACGACCCGCGATTTGAACGGATCAGTCAGCGACCCGGTTCGCTTCAGCATCTCACCGCTCGCCGGAGACATCCATGAAATCCGATCAGACCCACCATCCCCTCATCGTGTTCCTCAGTTCAACACGCCTGACCATCATCCTCCTGATTCTGCTCGGAATCGCCTCGATCGCCGGCACCGTCGTGATCCAGCGAGGCACCTCCGAGGAATCGCATATCCAGCACGTCTATTCGCCCGGCACCATCCGACTCCTCGACGCAATCGGCGCATTCGACATGTATCACTCACCCTTCTATCTCGGCCTGCTCATCGCCCTCGCTCTGAACCTGATCGTCTGCACGCTCCGAAGACTGCCTCGCGATGTCTCGCTCCGGCGCCGCCTGACAAGCGAAGGGAAACCGGATCCGCGAGGCATTGCCCGATTCGGATTCTATGTCACGCACGCCGGCTTCCTGACGATTCTCGCCGGTGCGATGTTGAGCGGTCTGACGGGCGTCGAAGGGATGCTCTGGATGCTTCCGGGTGAAACCGCCGAAACATTCACGACGTTGAGAGGCGATACGCTCGCGATCGGACAGACCGTGCGGTGCGATGCATTCCGGATCGACATGTACGAGAACGACCCGGGGATGGTGCGCGAATACCGAACGGATCTTACGCTGACGGATTCCCAGGGCCGTTCCGCACAGCATGTTCTGCGCGTCAACGGTCCGGTTTCAGCCGGCGGTTTCATGTTGTACCAGGCCAGCTATCATGTCGCCGGGATCGAGTATTTCGAAGTGGGCGTGCGGTCGAAGGACGGGACGGCAACGAGTTACCGGGTCAATGAAGGCGAATCGTTCGAGTTCGTCCCGACGGAAGGAACGACGGTCTCCGTAGCGGTCGAGCAGTTCGTGAGCGACTTTCAGAGACTCGATGACGGACGGGTTGTGTCGCGCTCCGACGAGTATGCCAATCCCGCCGCGTTACTGTCGATCCGCGAAGGCAGTGCTGATGCACGGAAACAGTGGGTCTTTCTGAATTTTCCGAATTTCCACGGGGCGTCCGGACCGGATGCCGCCTATGTGTTCTCGTTCGATCGCATCCAGCCTCGATTCGGAACGGGGATCCAGATTTCCCGGGATCCCGGCAGCATCTTCGTCTGGCTCGGTTCGGTTCTGCTCATCTGCGGTCTGATGCTGTCTTTCTTCATGGATCCGTCGAAGCGATTCCGTAACCCCTCACCCGCCTGACGGTCTAATCCGCGGAGGCATCACCAAAGATGGACGACACGACACTCAATCAGATCGTGATGGTGGTATACATGGTCTCGGCTGCGGCATTTCTTTGGACGAATCTCGCCCCTGAGCCGAAGCGCTGGCGGATTCCGATGGGGGTTGCATGGCTGGGGTTCGGGCTGCACACGTCGAGTCTGATCTGGCGGTGGATCCACAGTTATCAGATCGGGATCGGTCATGCGCCCCTCACCAACCGCTATGAGTCGTTCGTGTTCTTTGCCTGGTCCATCGTCGCGATTTTTTTAGTTTTCGACCGGTTTCTCGGGTTGAGGCGTTTCGGGGCCGCGATTCTGGCGGGTGGAGCGGGATTGATCGGAATGACCTCACTGATACCCGGCATGGAGACTACTGTGACGCCTCTCATGCCCGCGCTGCAGTCCAACTGGCTGTTTTTCCATGTCGTGACGTGTTTCCTCGCCTATGCTGCCTTTGCGGTCGCGTTTTTTACGGGCATCATGAGTCTGACCAGGGCACGCGGAGGCAATCTCACGCGCGAATCCTCTCTCCAGCTCGATGACGTGATGTACCGGATGATCATGGTCGGCTTTTTACTCCTCACACTGGGGATTATCTCCGGATCGGCCTGGGCATATCGGGCCTGGGGGCGTTACTGGGGATTCGATCCCAAGGAAACCTGGTCGCTCATCACATGGACCGTGTATGCGGTGTTTCTGCACGCGAGGATCACGAAGGGCTGGGCGGGCAAGCGGCTGGCGGTCATCGCGATCATCGGGTTTCTCTCCGTCATCGTCACATACTGGGGCGTCAATCATCTCGACATCTTCAAAGGCTTGCATAGTTACGGTTGAGAGCTGCTATAATGCGGGATGCGGCTGACCGGTCACTCACGCGCCGGGCAGAACGGCCGATGGGAGGGGTTATGAAACAGGGATGGATGTTATGGATCGCCATTGCCGGGTTCGCCGGACTGGGCATTGCCGTCGGATTGGCGCAGGACACGATCACGAAGGACGTCATCCGGATCGAAACACCTCAGAAGGTCAGCAAGGGCAGTCCGACCGAGGTTATGTTCTATCACAAGAAGCATGTCGACCAGCGCAAAGCGACGTGCGATAAATGCCATCCTCCGATTAAAGCGGTCGTCGACGCGCCAGAAAACAACCAGCAGCTCGTGCATGACGCCTGCCGGGTCTGCCATGACAAGGACAAACCCGCCAAGACGTTTGCCTGTCAGACCTGCCACGTTTCGAAAACATAGACGTCCGATGAAAGCATCCTTCCCATCCGAGCTCTTCAGGGAGTATCTCGCTGCACGCGGCAACGTGATCTCGATCGGCATGTTCTACGTGATCGAAGGGTGATGACACGCAGCACTGCGGCTGTCCGGTCGGATGGCTTTTCCGGAACAAAAGGATCAATTCAATGAAATCGAGTGCGAGGGGTGTCGTGTCTTTATCGAACGCGATGTGCTGAAGGCGCTGGATCTTCCGGCAGAGCTTGAGTTTCTGATTCCTCAGGAAGGCGTCGTCACGATCCTGATCGGTCACGAGTCGACAGGGATTGACGTTGTTCCGAGATCAGCACGTGATCCATCCCCTTTTTAGCTCGATTTCCGGTGTCCTCCTACCAGTCAATTTCAATCATCCGGATGTCGCTGATCAGATACGTCCCGGTCGCTTCCAATACAGCACCCCAGATCCGCACATCATCAACCGGAGCCACGCCCTCCGGCCAGTTGAACGAATCGATGATACGCGCCGTATAACCCGTCGGCGGGCAATCGATGACCCCATAATCCACCCCCTCGGAAACGCTTCGCCAGGACGGCCAGAACCAGTAGGCACCCTGCACGTCAAGCACGATGAAAAGCCGCACATCCTCAATCACCACGGGATGCCAGCTCAGAATGCCGACATCGAGATAAAACTCGTCGCCTGGGAGGAGATGCGTGCGGGGCACGATCAGGTCGAGGTCAAGATCGCAGCAGGGCAGCACGGTCGGAGTCATGGAAGGTGCGGAAGTCGGAGGCGGCGAGGGTGTCGGTGTGGGGGTATACGGATTGAGGGGTACAAGTTCCACCTCGACGGTCTCCCACGCGGAACACAGACAACCCGTTGAAACGGACCGGTATCCCTCGGCAGACACCTGAATCCCGACATAATGCGTATCGTGGCAATAGACCGACACCGAACAGCACCCCGAAGAGTCGGTCACACATTCATCGTGCGACCCATACAGACCATAGGATTCTTCAACCAGCGCCCCTTCGAACGGCACACGAGGATCGATTCCCGCGTCATACACACACACCTGATGATGCGACCACATGTCTCCATAGGGCGCACTGGTCGGTGTCGGAGAAACCGGGACGGGCGTGAATGTTGCCACCGGAGTGGCGTCGGAAGTCAGATCGTAATAGTAGACAACTCCACAGTCCGGACCA
This sequence comes from uncultured bacterium, assembly GCA_964472395.1. Lineage (GTDB taxonomy): Bacteria > CSSED10-310 > CSSED10-310 > CSSED10-310 > CALFER01 > CALFER01. The sequence continues at coordinate 15,291 of CAYYMM010000072.1, forward strand.
TACTGACCTGAATCCTTCTGGGGAGACCCACAGACGACATCAGAACCATTGATTGCGACCGCGTCTCCGAAGGAGTCATATCGCGCACCGTCATGCGGCAGCAAATGCGAGGTTTCGATCCAGTCTCCTCCAATGAAATCAAACACGAAACCGATGCCGATCGACGCGCCGGCACCGTAAAAATTAGGAGAACCCGCCACCAGCCTGTCTCCGGACAAACCGACGGATCGACCCATTTCCGTGTACGCCGTTCCATCGGACGGAACAATCGTAAAAACCGGATTAAATGCGATCCCGTCGTACTCGAAGACATAGATACTCCCGACGTTATAGACCCCTCCAACGTCGCGCAACGGTGCCGATACGATCAACCGGTCACCCTCCAAGGCAATGGCGTACCCGAAATTCGAATCGTATCCGGCATCCGGAGATTCAATCGTCCAGCGATACGCCCATGTGCCCTCGTTGATGCCGTAGACGAAAACCCCGCCGTTATCGCCATGTCCCGGCGCTCCGATGACGATAAACTCCTCCGACATCGCCACATCGTATCCGAAATACCCGTAGGATGTCGGTTCCGGATCGACCCATCTCGCGGTCTGAATCCATTCCCCGGAATCCATCTGAAAACCATACACAGCCCCGGCATAACTCAGGGGTGCGGTTTCCAGAGGTGCTCCGAGGACGATCCAGTTCCCGGATATCGCGCAGGACGCGCCGAACCATGCGGGTTGAGCCAGGTCGGCGTTCCCGATCTCCGCCGTTTTGATCCACGCATCACTGTCACGCTCGAACAGAAACGCCGCACCGGTGCGCTCCGAAAACACGTTCGATTCCGGTGCTCCCACCAGCACCCTGTTTCCATCCGCTGCGATGCTGTGACCAAAGAGCTCAAAACTCTGCGGATGACCGCTTTCGATCCGGTCGGAAAACGTCCAGACTCCGCTGACCTTCTCGAAAATCACCACTTGACTGCCCCAGGTCGGATTCGAGGATGACGCCGGGGCGCCGGCAAACAGATACGGACTGTCGAGTTCGAGTGCATACCCGAGTCTCTGCCGGGGAGATCCCTCCGGATCGACGATCCACTGCGTCTCAGTCCGATCGTCATACGAGAAAACCGTAATGCCCGAGACCAGTATCAATAAGATGATCGTCAGATTTGTGACTTTCATAAACGCTCCTTTCATGCGATCGTTCTCCTGTTGAACACATTGGCAAAAACGATGCCAGTTAAATCATCGCAAGAACAATGGGAATTCAGGAAATTCGGAGACAATTGTCGGTTTGAATGAACGGAATTACGCAGAATGTAATTACGGAATATGACATGATGATTATCTGAACGATCGGCAGTTCTCCATTCCCATGCCGTCATTCTCTCCACCGATTACGCCGATTTCAGTGATTCGGCCCATCACCCCACTACTGCTTCATGGCACACCATCATTTTTCAACCTGAAGAAAAAAAAGCAATCGGCGAAAATCTGTGTAATCGGTGGATAAAAATTCCGTCCACACCCTCATACATCCACCGATTACGCCGATTCCACCGATTTCTCCGGGCAGCCGTCATTCCTGCGATGGCGAGAATCCTGTTGCCTTCGATGGTGTCCCGGATGAATACCCGTCTCCGCTGGTATGACATGACAGGAAGCTCCCCCAATGAGCCGGGGTCATTGATTTCTATTTCAAAACATATTATCATGAATATGATGATTAATTTGCATATAGCGATATACTGTGAGGAGCCGGAATGAAACATACAGCATGGATAGCATTGTTTCTGGTGTTTTCCTGCACCCCCCTCAACCCCGCAAGGGCCTCATCCACCGGCGACGGTCAACGGGATTGGACAGCCACCAATCTCGTCGAATCCGGCCTCCTGACCACCGTTTCACCCTTGAAAATCGACTCATCCGACCGGATGGGCCTTGGTGTCGTGATCGGGGGAACCCTGTATGTCCTGATCGATGACGGGAGCGGATGGGATTTTGAATCGGTGACCGGATCGACCAGGTATCCACATCCGATTCTCGATTTTGATCCGTCCGGCGCACCGCGCGTTGCATTTTTCTCCCCCGCGACATCCAGAGGAGCATGGATCACGGAAGCCCGCAAAACCGGCATGTCATGGACCTCTACCATTCTGGAGGACACCGGTGAGAGCTCCAGATTGGGATTCAGGATCGATGACGACGGGTTATCACGAATCTGTTTTACCGACCTGGAACCGGTCGTACTGAAGCTGAAACGGGAAACCGAACGCGGCTGGATCGATGAGGTGATCACGTCTGAATGCTCGGATGCGGCACTGTATGATTTTGAACTCAGTCCATTCGGCAGTATGTTTGCGCTGTTCGATGGATTCCCCGTAGCCCCTCTCAGACTCGCTTCCCATCGCGGAGCCGGCTGGTCGATCGAAAATCTGCCACACGGATTTCCGACCGCGATGACCATCGATTCATCCAACAACCCATACATTGTTTATCAATACCGCCAGAGCCTGGATATTCGCGTGGCGCATTTTGACGGTTCGGCCTGGATCACGGAAATCGCGCATCCCTACGGCGATGAATCCATGTTCGTCGACATCGCACTGGACGGCTTCGACCGCCCGCACATCGTTTTCTGGAACATGATCGACCTTGGCGTGACGTATGGATTCCGAGGCGATTCCGGGTGGTCTTTCGAACAGGTCACGGCAGTCTCAAACCCGGATCAGATTTCCGATCTGTCCATCGCGCTGAACTCCGATGGCCGGATTTTCGTCGCATACCTGCTCGAGCGCGGCGTTCTCGACTACGCGGTTGTGCTCGCTTCACACGATCCTAAACCCGCGCCTGACTGGACCCCCACTCCCCTGCAAAGCCCGGCTCCAACATTCACTCCGACCTCCCCACCACCACCGACCATGTCCCCCACGCCATCCCCTCCGCCACCGACCCCGACCTGTCCGGGCGACGACGACTTCGAGCCGAACGATTCATGTCTTCAGGCAGTCTATATCGACGAATATGATTACGACACCCTTCAGATCTGCCATGATAACGAAGATTGGTTCGAGATTGTTCTGACGCAAGACGACCGTCTCGATACCTGGCTCTACTTCGCTCACGCCTCCGGCAATCTCGATGCCCAGCTTCTGGCAGATGATTGCTCGACCGTTCTGTTTGAGGCGGATTCGATGACCGACAACGAACATCTGCTGTATACCGTTAATGAGAGTGCTCATTATTTCATGAGGGTATACGGTGTGGATCATGCCCAGAACGGATATGCACTCAGATACGACGTCATCTGCTCGGATGATGATCTGGAACCGAACGATTCCTGCGCGGATTCCGCCCTGATCACGATCCCCTCATCCCGAAGACTCCTGCGCATATGCCGTGAAGATGCGGACTGGTTCTCGTTCGATGCAACGGGAGGCCGCGCTGTACTGATTTTTCTTCATCCCGGCGAATGTCTCCTTGAAATGCGGCTCTTCGATCCATCCTGCGGCACCATGCTCGATTACTCCGACACCTCTTCCGGCATGGGGTTGATCGACTACTACTTCGAAAACTCCGGGCGGTATCATTTGTGGGTGGAAGGCGAAGGAGCACGATGTCCCTACGAGCTTCAGATCAGCTATCAGGGACCAGACCCGACGGCGACTCCGACAAGTATGCCCAGCGATACTCCGACTCTGACCCCGACCGATGTGCCGTCCGAAACCGCCACGCCCACCATGACATCCACGGAATCGCCATCACCGACGCCCACGCAGACCGCGACACCCACGTCAACACCAACCGCGACCGCCACTCGGACCAACACGCCTTCCCCGACACCGACCAACACACGCCCGCCGACCCGCACCCCGACGGTGACTCCGACCGTGACCCTTACACCGACTCCGACGATCCCTCCGACCGGATTGGAACTCATCATGAACGACACACACCTCTCCGCCGGAGACCGATTTCTGCTCGATATGCGTGTCTCAAATCGCGAACCCGATACAATTACAGGGGATGTCTATATCCTGCTCGATGTCGCGGGATCCTTCTTTTGCTGGCCGTCCTGGCGACCGATTGCGGAGGGGCTGGACAAACGGATCTACGTGATCGCTCCCGGCACGAGCGCCACCGGCACGATCCTCGATTTCACCTGGCCGACTGTCGATGGATCGATGACCGGTCTCCATTTCTTCGGCGCGATGTTCCGACATGACTCGTTCGATCTGCTTGGTAATCCCTGTGTCGTCGACTGGGAGTTCAATTAGAGCGAACACGCAGGACGATGATCTCACCAAAGGGTGGTATCAGCTCATATCGCGAGTCATATTGCATGGGGATAATCGCATCATAGGCCTCTTTGCGTGTGTAAGGATAAAAAGAAGAGATCGGTCGAGGATCGAAGACAATCAGCTCCGCTTGCTCGACATGATTGGGAAATGGATACACATGCGTGTTGTTTGACGCAAAGGGAATCAGATTTGTACTCAGAGAGATGATGGATTTTTCGTGAGCCAGCAATTCCATGAGCTGCTCGTATTGCGGATGGTATTGTTGACTCATCCAGTTCTCGAGCAAAGGGTTCAGCTTAACGCGACCATGTTGTATCAGCGAATCGGAATCCACGAGATTCAAGCTGACGATTGCGAACAATCCTGCTCCGATAATCGACCGTCGCCTTCTCCGATTTAACTTGCTCAAACAGTGCAGATAACCCATTGTCATGGGAACAAGGCTGACAATTGAGTAATGTCGTGATGTTGAAAAATCAGAAACCGAACTTGATAGCAGGAGGTGCAGCGGAGCACCGATTGCAATGATTGCCCATTTCGCTGATCGAAGGAATATCAGCATGAAAGGAACAGACAGGAAGAGAAAAAAACGGGCGGCCGCTCTCCAATTGATCTTCATGATATCATCCAGAGAAACCCCATCGATCAGATACTGGTACCGCCACGCATGCACGGCGTTTCCGGCAAAATGAGGAAGTACAACCCTGAGATCTACGACGAACATCAACAGGCTTACTGTGATCATCAAGATCCCATGTATCCGATACTTTTTGACATTGATCAAGAAAAACAGACTCCATAAAATGACATACAGTGCCATTTCTTCGCGGCAAAGCAGTATTAAAATTGAACATACCCAAACACTTCTCATGCGATTGATGGAAAACGAATGAATCATGAGCACCTGAAGGGGCACAACGAGCAATTCAGGATGAAAAAGGTACGCCTGCTGCATCAGGTATGGGTGATAGAGCAATATACAGCATACGCAAACCGACTCAAGCCTTCCGAAACCGTAGCCTTTCGCTTGTCGTGTCATCATCGCGATCATCGTGATCAACAGTAAATTCCCCATGACCAGGACATCCGGCGATCGTAATACCGCCAGCACCGGCAGATAGATCAGATGCACGAGTGACACATGGGATCCTAAATACGAAATTGAATCCGAACCGATCCACACACCTTCAATATGATTGATCAATAGTCTGCCTTCTAGCGTCGATAGCAGTGACTGATAGTGTATGGCCAAATCAGCCGACAAGTTTAAATTGCGCTTGAACATGAGATGATGATGGTACGAAACTCCTACGAAGATGATCAAAACGACGATCAGCAACATTGAAGCAATCCGATCGTGTCCCGGTCGCCAAATCATGTGGTCTCCCCGCGAAGATACCGATAAATCCTCCGGATTCCGATTTCACGGCACTGATTCAGATCGAAGAGCTTTCGCATGGGCGCATTCAACAGATCGGTCGATCCGATGTACTCTGTCGCGCCCCGGTCCGCGAGCGACTTCAGTCCGCGCGCATGCAGCACTTTCCCCCAACCGCGCCCCCTGAACTCCGGAACGATGCCGATGTTGAAAATCGTTCCTTCCTCCGGCGAATCCGGAAAGATCTGAGGCAGCAGGAATCCCACCGGCCAGCCATCCACCACCGCAATCCACCACTGTGAGGGGTCGAATGCCTGCCCCGCCTCGTCGATCGACTCCCTGAGATCTCCGGCAGGATCCTCCCGTTTCGCATCCCGGTTCGGATTATCCGAATGTACCCGCTGGATCACCTCGACAAACGCATCGTCGCCGGTGTCGGACAGCGACCGGTACTCGAACGGATCGGGCCAGGGGTTGACGTAATCGACCAGCGATCGGGTGTATACCGACTTTTCGATGAAAACCGAAAACCCGCACCCGCGGAGGAGGCGATCGAACGGCTCGTTTTCGATCTGCTTCCAGTTCATCGCTTCGACCTGACGATGCCGGTTGGCTTCGATTGCCGCGCGCACCAATTCACTTCCGATTCGCTCGAAGCGCTCCGGAGCATCGACCGTTACGCTCCGGATCACATATAGATTCGCATGGATCATCGAACCGCGCAGCTTTCCGATGCACGTTCCGTCGCGGACGGCCATCAGGAAACAGACCGGTTGCTCGGGATTCCGCTCCAGGCTGTCCCTGAAACGGTTCAATCGCTCTTCATTCGTGTCCGGAAGCGCTCCGCATCCTACCCATAATCGCTCTTCACCCGGTTTCATGGGTCGAACATTCATCCGTCGTCACCTCCCGGGCAGCCCGTCCCCGCCCCGGCTGTTCGTTTCCTGTTCCCTGTGTTTTCACTATAATCGGAACAGCAGGATCGATCAACGCGAGGAAGAAGTCCATGAAGCCGTTCAAACTGATTGTAATCGCCGGTCTGTTTCTCACATCGCTCCATACCCTGGCCAACCGGGATTGCACGGCTCCGGGATGCGAATTCCAGTTCCATGCGTCCGAATGCAATCCCTCAGGCCCGACACGCGATGGGCCACGATATCCCAATGACTACGCCAAGACCTTCTACTGCGATGCACCCTGGCGCACCCGGTCGCTCGATGAACCCCTCACACTCTACATCCAGATCGAGGGAACGGATGTCGATGCCATCGATGAACTCCACTGCATCGCCGTCTACGATGTCTCGGATGGCAGCGAACCGCCGAACCCCGTCGAGGATTTCTGGGGCGATTACGAATACACGCCCCAACACCCGAATCAGATCTACAAGTCGGATTGCCTGGGCTGTGAACTGCAGGATGACGCGACGGGGATGTTCTTCCTGTCGATCGACACCTTCCGCAACGACGGCGCGTTCCACGGCTCGCAACCGACAGGTGCGCTCCTGACCGCCCGCAACCTGGGGTACACCGACGCGGATCTCGGACGCTGCATCACCCTGACCTTCCGCATCATCTACGAGGAATCCCTGAACTGGACCGATATCCACGATCAGGACGTCCGGATATACATCGGAACCGCACCCCTCCCGGCGCTCGATCACTGGTATCTCGGAGACACCCATACGCACACCTGGAGCACCTACTACTTTCTGGAAATGGGCGCATCAGGTCCGGTCATGTTCGAATCGATGAAAACCTGCGGTCTCGATTGGATCCTCGTCAGCGACCACGCGTTCAACCTGACAGACTCCAAATGGGCGACCATCACATCGGAATGCGAAGCCGGAACGATTCCGGGTGAGTTCATCGCACTGTGCGGCGAGGAATGCGACGACGGCTATACACTCGACGCCTCCCACCACTTTCTCGCGTTCGATATCGAATCCTGGATCCCGACCTACGGAATCGATCCTCCGGTCACGGAATCACTCGCCGACATCGCCGCCCAGGGCGGCTTCTCCTATGGCGCCCATACCTCCGACCCCTCGTGGCCGTGGACCGACCAGGAAATCCTGGACGCGCTCGCATTCGACTGTTTCCGCGGCGTCGAAGATTACAACTCCCGCAATCCCTACTCGTCGGAAGACACGCTTCACCCCTGGGGCGCGTCGCCGGCCACCGGCACATGGAGCGTCACAAACACCGCCTGGGATCAGCCGATCGTGGACGGCATCCGCAAGTGGGACCGGATCCTGTCGCAGATCATCGACTCGCCGCGACACGCGTTCTACTTCATGGGCGGATCGGACGCGCACGGCAGCATGAATTACCACGTGGACTGGGACGTGCTCAGAAACCCGACTCAGCCCGGCCAGGGATCGCGCGACATCCTGTATGTCGCCAATTCCAACGCGCTCGGCAAGGTCCGCACTGCCGCCTACTGCCCCGCCAGCCTGACCCAACCGGCTCTCCTGGAAGCGCTTCGAGCAGGTGAAACCGTGGTGACCGACGGCCCGATGGTCGTGATCGGCATCGAAACGAACTCGGTTCCAACCGGATACGGCGACTGCGAATTGAGGATCGGTATGACGGGATCCCTCCCGGTTGATTCCGGCGGGTATCTCTTCGTCGAATGGATCGGATCGCCGGACTACGGCTCCGTTTCGACGGACCGCATCCTGAGAGGAGAAACATTCACCGGCGAGTCCCCCGTCCAGATCACCTCGCTGCCGCTCCCGGACGGGTTTCCGGGCAATCAGGTCA
>CAYYMM010000073.1:0-23645 GCA_964472395.1 uncultured bacterium
GCACGGAGGCCGTGCGGGAGAACAGACTGTTTCTTTGCCGGCAGGCACGGAGGCCTGCCGTTATGTAGACCGTTCGGACAAGGTGTGTTCGAGGATCGCGTGCAGCCGTCCGGCCAGTTTCTGAGGTTCGACCGGGAGATTCGCGACAAGGGCCGCCATCTCATACAGTTGTTCGATGACCTGCGAGGCAAGCGTTTCATCGGTTTTCCGGATTCTGTCGATGCTTCGCACCAGCGCATGATTCGGGTTGAACTCCAGAATCCGCTTCGTGCTCTTCATCGCATCGTTTCCCATGGCCTGCATGAGTCTCTGCATGGCCGGCGTCATCTCACCCTCGGGATTCACCAGAATCATCGGGCTTTCCACGAGCCGCTCCGATGCGCGTGCCTCGGTGATCCGCTCCTGCAGCACCTTCCGGATCCAGTCCGCCAGATTCGCCCGCTCGGCTTTCGTCATCTCCGCCGGTTTTTCCGCCTCCGGTGTCTCGACCGGTCGGTCCGGCAACTCGAGTTTTTCGGAATCAGCCGAAACGATTTTCTTCTCCTCAAACTCTCCGACGTGTGACATCACGAAATCGTCCACCGTGTCATAGGCATACAGAATCTCGATGTCACGCTTCCGGAAAATCTCGATATACGGACCGCTCTCGATGGCCGCCCGGTTCGGCCCGTACAGATAGTAAATCTCCTTCTGATCCGCCGGCATCCGATGCGCGTATTCCTCGAGCGACACCAGTTCGCCCGGTTTCGATTTCGACGATTCATAGCGAAGGATCTTCGCGAGCGCCTTCGTGTGCTCGTAACCCGTCACAACCCCCTCTTTGATAAACACGCCGAACGTGCTCCAGAACGTCTTGAATGTCTCGGACTCGTTCGCGGCCAGATCCTCGAGGAACTTGATGAAGCGTCCCGTTACGGCCGAGTTGATTTTGCGGATTAGTGCGGAATCCTGCATGGTCTCACGAGAAATGTTCAGCGGAAGATCATCGCTGTCGATCACTCCGCGCAGAAACCGCAGCCACGGCGGCAGAATATCCTTCGCGTTCTTCTGAATCAGCACTTTGCGGCAATGCAGATCCACATTGCTCTCGAACCGGTTGAACCCGAATCGCTCGAAATTGTCGGTCGGGATGTAGACCAGGGCATTGAGCGCGAGCGGGGCATCGGTCGTGAAATGCATCCATGTGAGGGGTTTGGCGTGCTGCCCCGCAATGTATTTGTAGAATTCGGTGTACTCCTCGTCCTTGATCGTCGATTTGCTCCGTGCCCAGATCGCCTGAACGGTATTGAGCTTCTTGTCTTTCAGATAAATGGGAAACGGCACGAAATTCGAGTAGTTTTTGACAATCCGTTCGAGCATATAGTCCCTGGCGAAATCCACCGCATCGTCCTTCAGATGCAGCGTGATCCGCGTGCCGCGGTCCAGACCGTCCCGAGGCGCTATCGTATAGCCGCCCGATCCGTCGCTTTCCCATACATACCCCGTCTCTTCCGACCGATACGACCGCGTTTCGACCACCACCTTCGAAGCCGCCATGAAGGCCGAATAAAACCCGACACCGAACTGGCCGATCAGCGACACATCCTTCTTGAGGTGTTCCTCGATGCGATCCAGAAACTCGCGTGAACCGCTGTGCGCCACGCTTCCGAGATTCGCGATCAGTTCGTCACGGGTCATGCCGATGCCCGTGTCGGTGAACGTAAGTGTTTTCGCGGCCTCGTCGGGTGTGATCGTAATCCGAAGCTCCAGATCCTTTCCGGCGACTTCGGTCTGCGTGAGTGTGATGTGACGGACTTTTTCGAGCGCGTCGACAGCGTTGCTGATCAGTTCGCGCACAAAAATCTCGCGGTCCGTATAAAGCGAATGTATGACGATATCGAGCACACGGGCGACTTCCGCCTGAAACGTGAAATGCTCCTGCTGACGATCTTCGTTCGGTTGCGTGTTCATGATGAATCTCCTTCAGACTGAATCGTTTATATGTCGAAATCCCCCGAGCGTCCGGGAATCAGTATCTGCAATGCAATCGGTTCGGCTCCCGGCGTCGGCGGTCGAATGGTCAGGATCATACCATTTTCCAGGCCGGGTGGGAGAAAAATTTCGAAGACCATGCGGCTTCTCCGGATTTCACAGGCACCCCAAGTGAGCGGAATCGATTGGGTCACGGGCAGCGCCACCCGTATCCAGCCGCCATTACGGGCTTCCTCCGCGTCAAGCGTCAGCGGAACGGCCCGATCCATCGGCGACATGCGTCTCCGGGAGGTCCCGATCGGATCCCTCACGGACCGCGCCCTGTGATCTACAGGCGTGTTGCCACTCATGGGCTCCGGAGGACGCGACAGTTCCTCGTACGCGGCCTGTATCTCGCGAAACCGCGCCGCACCGCCCTCTCCAGATTGATCCGGATGGCATTGCAGTGCGAGACGCCGGTAGGCGCGCCGGATGTCATGCCCCGTTGCGCTTCCGTCGAGCCCGAGCACTTTCAGGTTCTGCTCCCGCTTTGCCTCCGCCATGAAGTCCCGTCGCCTCATTCGCCGCCATGCATGAACCGGCTCCTCCGGTTTCCGGAAGAGCCGGCACATCGGGCGGGCATCGGATTACCCGACTTTCACGGTGATCTGTTTTGGTTTGGCTTTTTCCACCTTGGGGAGCGTGAGCGTCAACACGCCGTTTTTCAGATCCGCCGAGATTTTCTCCTGGTCGACCTCTTCACTGAGTTCGAACTGCCGGAAGAAGTTCATCAGACCGAATTCCGAGTAGATCGCGTCCGCATCATGCGCGTGGGCGACTTTGCCCTGAATCGTGAGCACGCTGTTGTCGATCTTGATGTCAATGCCATCCCTGTCGACACCCGGCATGTCGCAGATCACCACCAGTCCGTCTGCTTTTTCATAGATGTCCACCGGGGGTTTCAGAAAACGCTCGTCTTCGCGCGTGGTCGTCACATTCTGAGCCTCCGCCTTGGCGGGAATCGTTTTCTCTGTCATGGCTCGTCTCCTTTCATTCATCTCGATCCCGATCAACCTGCGGTGATCGCGATCCGTTTGGGTTTGGCCGCTTCCGCTTTGGGCAAGGTGATCAGCAGAAGCCCATTCTTGTACTCGGCAGCGATGCGATCAGCATCGAACGGCGTGGTCAGCTCGATCGTCCGGATGAACTTTCCCGACGCCCGCTCGCAGCGGTGATACGCTTCGTCACTGACGGACTCACTCGCAGCCTTTTTCTCACCCGATACGGTCAATGTCGAGTTAACGGCCGAGATGTCGAGTGACTCGGTGTCGACGCCGGGGGCCAGCGCTTCGATGTAAATGTTCTCCTTGTCGTCACGGATGTTGATGAGGGGGTACTGACGTGCGCCGCGACCGGGTAGGAAGGAAACGCGGGAGAAAGGCAGCCGCGGTCCGTTCTCGTTGAAAACCCGGTCGAATTCCCGCCGGATCTGGTTGAGTTCCCTGAACAAGTCCCAATGTCTGATCATGGTGTCCTCCTTTTCCTGAGGGTTACTGTCTCATCCGGGTCGTCCCGGACACCCCGTGAAAAAGCAACACCCATGCCAAGCCGACCCGGCTGGGTGGGAAAGCCTTGTAAAACAAGCGGTCAGGGCGGTTGTATGGGCGGATCGCGATCCGCCCATACCGCCCTGACGTGACCCTCCCTCAGCCGAGTGCGACGCCTGCGACGTCGCAGGTGACGCTAGCGGTCCTTGGCGAGGTCAAATTCTTTGTGTTGGTGGGTTTCTTCAAATCGTGCGAGAACAAAGCAGAGCGAAGACAGCCGGTTCAGGTACCGGATCACCAGCGGGTTGTTCAGCAACGCTTCGGCACTCAACCGGATCACCTTCCGCTCGGCTCGCCGCACCACCGTTCTGGCCACATCCAGCGCCGCGGACGACATCGTCCCGCCCGGCACGATGAACTCCCGAGGCATCTCGATCCGCTTTCCCACATCGTCGATACGCGCTTCGAGTGCCGTGATTACCTCAGGCGACACAAATCGATACTGATCCCTTACCTCGGGCGCTGCCGCCAGTTCCGACATCACCCTATACAACTCACGCTGGGTCTTCAGCAGAATCGCCCGGGTTTCATCCGATGCGGCGCAGGCACGTGCAAACCCCAGGAAAGAATTTGCTTCATCGAGTGTGCCGTAGGCATCGGGCTGAGGGTGGAACTTGGGGACACGGGCCCCTCCGAGCAGGCTCGTGTCGCCGCCGTCACCCGCGCCGCTGTACCAGGGGAATTCGTTTTCAGTCATGGTTGGTCCTTGGCTGTGTATGGGCGATCACGAGGATCGCCCTTGCATTCAGGTTCTAACGATTCATGATGTGGATGGCTTCACCGAGTGCTGCTCCGACGGATTCCAGCAGTCCTTCGCTCAGTGTCGGATGCGGATGGATGGTCTGAGACAGGTCGTCGAGTCGCGCACCCATCTCAATCGCCAGCGCCGCCTCCGATATCAGTTCGCTCGCGTCCGCCCCCACGATCGTCACGCCCAGGATCCTGAGCGTCTCCGCGTCGGCAATGGTCTTGACGAAACCTTCGACCGCATTCAGTGTCATCGCCCGTCCCGAAGCTCGGAAGGGGAAGTTTCCCGTCACGACCTGATACCCCTTGCTCCGGGCCTCCTTTTCTGACAACCCCGCCCAGGCGATCTCGGGATCGGTATACACAACCGCCGGAATCACCAGATTGTCGAACCCAGCCGGATTCCCCACAATGACTTCGGCGGCAACCTTCGCTTCCCGGTAGGCCTTGTGCGCGAGCAGCGGTCCGCCGACCACATCGCCCACGGCAAAAATCCCCGGCACACTGGTCTCCATTCGCGAATCGACCGGAATGAATCCCTCCCCATTGACCTTGACACCAGCCTTCTCAAGATCCAACCGATCTGAATTCGGAACGCGACCGATCGACACCATCACACAATCGGCTTCCATGATCTTCTCAGAGCTGTCCGGGCAAGCGATCGCGACCTTCGACACCTCCCCGCGCTCGATCCGGATCGGACAATGGCCGAAATGCAGCCGCACGCCTATTTCCTTCATGCGCCGGGCGATTGTTTTGCCGACTTCGGGGTCGTGGAACGCGAGCAGCGAATCGGCGCGCACAAGCAGATCCACCTCTGAACCGAACCGGCGGTAGACCGACCCGAGTTCCAGGGCGATATAGCCGCCGCCGATGATCACGATCCGCTTCGGGATGCTTCGCAGCGACAGCGCTTCGCGACTCCCGATCACACGCTCGCCGTCGAACTCGAAACCCTCCAGCGTTTTTGCTCGCGAACCCGTCGCGATCACCGCCTTTTCGAAATCGACCAGCACCGGGCCGGTTTCGGTGAAGACCTCCAGCCGCCGATCCCCGACGAACCGCGCCTGTCCCGTCAGGATTTCTGCGCCGTTACGCGTCGCGAGCATCCTGACGCCGTCCGTCAGTTTCCGGACGATCCCGTCCTTCCACTCCATGACCTTCGGCAGGTCAACCGCCGCCCCATCGATCCGGATGCCCATCTTCGAAGCGCTTTTCGCTTCTTCGAGCAGGTCCGCAGCATGGATCAATGCCTTGGAGGGGATACAGCCCTCGTTCAGACAGATGCCGCCGAGCGACGGGTTTTCGTCGACCAGAAGCACATCCTGTTTGAGCTGAGCCAGTCGGATCGCCGCGAGATACCCGCCGGGGCCTCCGCCGATCACCACGGTCTGACAGCCGCGCGTCGTTGTTCCAACTACCATTTACAGCAACCTCATCATCAGGAGATCCGGATTCTGGATCAGTTCGACAAAATCGGTCATGAACCGGGCGGCTTCGAGGCCGTCGACGATCCGATGATCGAACGACAACGAAATATACATCATCTTACGGATCACGATCTGTCCATCGACCACCGCAGGCCGGTCCTTGATCGCATGCATGCCCAGAATCGCCACTTCGGGCTGATGAATCACCGGCGTCGCAAACACACCTCCGATCGCACCGACATTCGTGATCGTGAACGTTCCGCCGCGCAGTTCATCGAGCGTCACCCGTCGCTCGCGCGCGCGCCCCGCCAGATCAACCAGCTCGCCTGCCAGCGCCACCATGTCCTTCCGGTCCACATGCTTGACGACCGGTACCATGAGCCCCTCCGGTGTATCGACGGCTATCCCGATGTGATAAAACTTTTTCAACAGGATTTTCCCGTTCGGTTCGTCAAACACGGCGTTCAGAAAGGGATGCGCCTTGAGAGCCGTGACGGCGGCCTTCATGAAAATCGGCAGGATCGTGAACTTCGTCCGGCCATCCGCCTCGATCCGCTGTTTCGCCTTCTTGTACCACGCGACCAGTTCCGTCACATCGGCCTCATCCACATGCGTCACATGCGCCGACGTGTGCTTGCTCTGGATCATCGCCTGCGCGATCACCTTCCGCAAATGCGTCAGCGGCACTTCCTCGATCTCCTGTCCCGCCCCATCGGACACAACAACCGGTGCGGGTGAGGGGGGAGACGCCGGACGCGCAGATGCGGCCGGAATTGCCGCAGGTGCCGGAGGCGGTTGAGGAGGCGCCGATGCCTGGTTCGAGGGCGCCGATGCGCTGATCACGTCTTCATCCGTGATCCGGCCGCCTTTGCCGCTCGGTGTGACCCGGGCCAGATCGACCCCGAGTTTCCTCGCGAGCGACCGCGTATGCGGCGTGGCCACGGCACGCCCCGGGAACGCGGCCATCACCGGCGGCGCGGACCCGGGCGACGAAACGGCAGCAACCATCCCTGCAGCCGGAGATTTCCCGGCATCGACGGCCGATTTCCCGGAAACCGGAGCTGTAAGCGCTGCCGCCGTCGCGCCTCCATCACCGAACGTGATCATGGTCTGTCCGACCGCGATCACATCACCCGCCTTGAAATGCAGCGTCTGGACAGATCCGGAAACCGGGGACGGCAGTTCGACGATCGCCTTGTCCGTCTCGACCCGCGCAAACGGCTGATCGACGGCGATCGGATCGCCTGCCTTGACGAGCCACTCCACGAGTCGTCCCTCGTGAAGACCTTCTCCGACATCGGGTAACTTGAATTCAAACGCCATAGCTGTTCCTTTCCCCTCGTCCTGCACCTGAATCAGAAATCCAGTGTTTTCCGGATTCCGGTGACTACGCGTTCACGGTCCGGGAGATAATGATGCTCCAACATGGCATACGGGAAGATAGTATCGTATCCCGTGACACGTTCGACGGGTGCAAGCAGATGCACCAGAGCTTTATCGTTCACCAGCGCGGTCAGTTCGGCGCCGAATCCGCAACTCCGCGGCGCTTCATGCACCACCACGAGCCGACCGGTCTTCGTGACCGATGCGATCAGTGTGTCGATGTCGAGTGGGACAAGAGACCGCAGATCGATGACCTCCACCGAGATGTTCTCGCGGGCCAGAAACTCCTGCGCTTCGAGACTCGGACGCATCATCGCCCCATAGGAGACCACCGTGACGTCCCTGCCTTCCTTCACAACTTTCGCCTTCCCGAGCGGCACATGGTAGACGCCCTCGGGCACATCCTCCCGAAACGACCGGTAGATTTTCTTCGGCTCCATGAAAATGACCGGGTCGTTGTTCTGAATCGCCGAAATGAGCAGCCCTTTCGCATCGTAAGGGGTTGAGGGGATCACGACCTGCAACCCGGGCGTATTCACCATCAACGCCTCGTAACTCTCAGAATGATGCTCGGGTGCATGTATCCCGCCGCCGTACGGCATGCGCACCACGAGCGGCACACTGTAGCGCCCGCGCGTCCGGTTCCGATACCGGGCCGCATGCGCAAAGATCTGATTGACCGCCGGATACACGAATCCCGTGAACTGGATTTCGGCAACCGGTCGGAAGCCTCCGATGGCGAGCCCGATGGCGGACCCGACGATTCCGTTTTCCGCCAGCGGCGTATCGATCACGCGATCCGCGCCGAATTCCTTGTACAACCCGTCGGTCGCCCGGAAGACGCCTCCATTGAGTCCGACGTCCTCGCCGAGCACAATAATCGAAGGATCCTCGCGCATGGCGCACTGGAGCGCATCCGTGACGGCCTGCACGAGCGTGAGTTTCTGGGTTTTATCCGTTGTCCGCGCGCTCATGTGCGATCTCCCTGTGCGAACGCATCGCGCTGTTCCCTGAGATTCCAGGGGAGATTTTCATACATGTGATCGAAGAACTCGACCGGAGTCGGCGCAGGCATGCTCTCGAGATTCTTCACTTCGTCTTCGACCAAGGCGGTCATCTCGGTCGCCAGCGCCGCATCGTTGTCGTCGGTCCACATTTTCTTCGACACGAGATACTTCCTGAAGCGGTCGATCGGATCGCGAGCCAGCCAGTAGGCGATCTCGTCCGGATCGCGATAGCGCTTCTGATCGTCCGCCGTCGTGTGGTCGCCCATGCGATAGGTCACGGCTTCGATCAGCGATGCCCCTTTTCCGCTGCGGGCATGTTCGACGGCGGCTTTCGAGGCGGCGTAGACCGCGAGCACATCGTTGCCGTCCACCTGGATGCCGGGGATCCCGTAGGCCAGAGCCTTCTGCGCGATCGATTCGGCTGCCGTCTGCCGTTTGCGCGGTACGGAAATGGCCCACTGATTGTTCTGGATGAAAAACACCGTGCGGGCATTGAAGACTCCTGCGAAATTGAGCGCTTCGTGGAAGTCCCCTTCGCTGGTCGCACCATCTCCCGCAAATCCGACAACCACCGACGGCTCGTCCCTCAGACGCATGGCCATGCCCAGCCCCGCAGCATGGACAAGCTGGCTGCCGACCGGAACCGATGCGGGCAGTATTCTCAGGTCCGGCGGGACAATGTTTCCACGCTCATCGCCTTTCCAGTAGGAATAGATCAGGTGCATGGGCAATCCGAGGGCCATCATGACGCCGTGTTCGCGGAAGGAGGGCACTACCCAATCCGTTTTCGTCAGATTGAATGCGATCCCCGCCTGAGCGGCTTCCTGTCCCCTCAACGAGCCATACGTGCCGATCCGTCCCTGCCGTTGCAGATTCAATGCCTTTTCATCGAACTTCCGCATCATGACCATCAGACGGTACATGCCGGTGAGTTGATCGCGCGTCAGTTTCGGTTCGAGTTTTTTATCGACCTGGCCGTCCTTGTCGAGAATACTCAGGTTCTCGATCCGGCCCTCAAAAATCACCTGTCTTGGCATTGCGCCTCCTTTCAGGGACGGTGTCTTCCGGCATCACAAAGGGATTGTCAGCCGATCGGCCAGAATCCCTGATCGTACCAGACACTCTCGCGGAGTTCCCGATCCAGGGTGACCAGGATATCCAGATGGGTTTTTTCCCAGTCCGACAGCCACTCATACAGCTTTTTCTCTCCGGGATCCGTCGCGGATTGCGCACGGGCACCGTAGTATTCGACGGCGTTCTTTTCCATGTTGAGCGCTGCGCCGATCGCCGCCGCCTCGTATCCCGCCCCGCTGATCTCCTTCCGGACATCCGCATTCAGAATCTTCGAGGCAAAATCACCGGCTTCGCCGTCAGGCACGATATTGTTCATGTGCCCGGTCTTTATCAGACTCACATACTGCGAACTGAGCATTTCGATATGCTTCTTTTCCTCGATCGCCATGCTCTGAAAAATCTCGCGAACCGCCACATGCGTCGCTGTCTTGGCGACCGTTTCGTAAAACGCCTTGCCCTGATGCTCCATCAGGATCGCACCCTTGATGATCTCAACCGATTTCGCATTCGCCATGGTTTTCTCCTTTTCCTTAATCGGATTGTATAATACACCTCACCGTGGAAACGTGATCCGCCCTCCGAAATAGCCCAGCGCAACGACCGTCGGCGCCAGCATGAAAACCGTCGCCCGATAGCCCCAGAGCGCCGCGGTGGAAGGCAAGCCGCTCATCATGAAAATACCCAGACCGACCGCCGCATCCGACAGGATCAGCAGGACGATCGACAGAAACAGTTTGCTCATGAAAATCGTATTCCAGTCATTCCCGTAATTATACCGGTGACTCAGGAATCCGAAGATGATCGATGCCGGCGTCACGAGCGCGCCCGCAGTCAGGTTGAAGAACGCCGCCTGGTGAAAGGATCCCAGCCCCGTGATCATCCCGAGCGCTTCGAAAACAGCCGCCGTCAGGAACAGCGCGATCGGGAAATGCACGGAAATCGGGTGTGGATGCAGAGACAGCATCCGGGCGATCAGCGGAGGAGGCGGCTCGACAGGCTCGCGATCGAATAAGGATTCCGCGCCGGGATGCGGCCTGTCGGAGTTCTCGCCGAGGTCTCCGACGCGTGTGAGCCGCTCCAGACGGGCCGTTCCGTGCGGCGACTGCCGGATCGCTTCGCTCAGATCCACCCCAGCCGTGTGCCGGTTCATGTGGCGACCGCCCGCCCAGAGCTGGCTGCCCGACACATCGTAGACTGCACCGTCCACCGCGACCAGATTCGGCGCGCCGTCTTGCGATTTCGAGTTTTTCAGGTCGTCGAGCGTCATCCGCTTCATTCCGTCCTCCCGGAATCAATTAGACCGCTCAAAGCGCCGGTCGTTACAGCAAAACTCATATCAGATGCCGACCGCCGTCCAGCGCGACGATTTCGCCCGTGATGTAGGCCGGGCCAAGGAGCAGAAACAGCGCAGTCTCGATCAGTTCCTCGATTGTCCCCCAGCGTTTCGCCGGAATCCGCCGGATCAGCACGGATTCGTCCACCGTGCCGGGTGGCGGAGGCAGAATGGTGCCCAGCGCGATGCCGTTGACGCGGATGTGGTCGGGATGGGCGCGCGCGAGGCTCTGAGTCATCGCTTGCAGCCCGGCCTTGGAGATCCCGTAGGCCATATGCTGCGGCTCGGGTCTCGACGCCCGGAAATCCAGCATGTTCAGGATCGATCCTGGCCGGCCTGCGCGCGCCCGGATGAACGCCTGCGACAGAAAGAAGGGGGCGGTCAGATTGACCGCGAGATGCCGGTTCCAAAGGGTGATATCGGTGTCGAGAACCGACGCGCGTTCGAAAACCGACGCGGAATTGACCAGAATCGCGATATCGGAAAAGTGATCGGCCGCGCGCTCGAACAGATGCGCCGTGGTGAGGGGATCTTCGAGATTCATCTTGAGAAGGAGACAGTCGCGGCCTCGGGAGGCGGCGTAATCGGCTGTGGCCCGAGCGCCGTCTTCCGAAGAGTTGTAATGCACGATCAGGTTGAATCCGCGATCGGCGAGAGCGCACGCGAGAGCGGCTCCGAGACGCCGACCGGCGCCGGTCACGAGAGCCGCCGGGGAGTCGCAGAGGGGGGATCGATCGGACTGGGTCATCGGATCGACGATATCAGAAGAGAGCGGATTCGATCAAGAGACCGAGCCAATCATGCGTGCGCGGGGGTGACAACTGCAGGCGGGCGATCACAAGGATCGCCCATACTGGTAGTACTGGTAGTTGCGTCTTCGTGGTAGTTGCGTCTTCGCGGTGGGTGGGACAGCCAGCAGGTCCGAAAAGAGGGTTCGTTTTCGCGGGGATGATAATCCATGATCGAGCATCTCCTCCCCGTTCATCCTGAGCCTGTCGAAGGATTGGACGGGTTTATACCGTCCCGGGCTTCGACCGGTCGGTCCTCACGATGCTCCGAAACGTTCCTTCTCTACGATCCGGGTTCGGACCTCCCGGGAAGAGGTCGGTCCTCACACCGCTCTGATACGTTCCTGCTCTACGATCCGGGTTCGGACCTCCCGGGAAGAGGTCGGTCCTCACGATGCTCCGAAACGTTCCTTCTCTACGATCCCGGTTCGGACCTCCCGGTCACCCCGAACGTTATGAGTTGCCAATTACTCGGAGTTTGCACGCGCTGTTGCAGGCGCGGAGGCCTGTCGCTTGGATATGAGGTTGGGACGGATAGTCGCTCGCGATTCAGAATTGACGACGGATCAGATCGAGATCCTCGGCGGTCGGCGCGAACGGGAAATTCCGGATATCGTCTCCCGGCAGGCTGTTCGCATACGGACGATTGCAGGCAACCTCACCGTCTAATCCAGGACACCCGCTCGTACGGAACGGCACACCTCCCGTAATCACCGCCTCCAGCACCTCCGCATCGATCTCGATCCGTTCGAGCCGCCCGGTGTCGTCGAAACCGAACCGATCGCGCGTCGCGAACCCCTCATCGATCAGATAGCGGGCGAGCTGCATCCGGCGGTACTGATCCATCGGAGGAGGCGCTCGATCTTCAAGCGCACTGCCGGATTCCGGAAAAAATGAAAAGAGATGCGTGACCCCGCCGAATTCGCGTGTGCGAAAAAACGCTGCAACCATCTCACGTTCAGTCTCGCCGAGTCCCACAATGAGATGCGAGCCGCACATGCCAGGACCAAACACCTCCACCGCGTCCCGAAAACAGTCCCAATAGCGATCCCACACGTGCGGACCACCGACGGCCCGGCCACGATAACGATCGAATACGAGCGGTGTCGCGCCGTCAACCGCAATGCCGACACGGTCGACGCCCAACCCGCGCATGCGCTCGAGGTCATTCCGATCGATGATGGTCGGCGAGAGCAGCACAGAAATCGGAATACCGAGTGCGCTTCGGAGGCGCGTGATGATCCGGTGAGCGTCCTGTGCAGCGCGGGGATGCGTGATCATCGACAGACAGATCCGCTTCACCCGGTCGGTGCGCTCGCGCATCCGGTCGATCAGCACCCCGAGATCCTCCAGTGGCCATTCGACGCGGATGAAACTCGCCTTCCCGTGCCCGGTCTTCCGGTGCCTCGACAGACCGCAATACGCGCAGTTCGCCCGGCAACCGTCCTCGTAATGCTGCAGCAGATTGATGCAGTAAAGCCGGGCGTTGCGATAAAACAGACCGTGCTTCAGCCCCAGCGTCATCGCAGCCGCCGTCGAAATTTTGACGTGATCAGGTGATTCCCTGCGGTCCATCCTGCCTCTTTCCGTGCTCCAGATACCGATCCGGCACCGAACAGCACACCCATTCGCGCCGAATGGTCAGACCCCTCTCCCGAGCATACGCCAGGGTTTCTTCCGATGCCAGCGCAATCCGGTTGACCCCGGCATCCACGGCGACACGCTCATACGCCCCGATGTGCCGCGGACGCGCACACCCGAGCGACAGCACGGCATCAGGGAAATGCATGCGCGCGGTCGCCAGAAACAGTCCGACATCATCCGGTTGAGGAGCGCTCAGACGCATCAGCGGCGTGTCCGCGAGCGGCATCCGGATGACGACGGCGAGTGCGGAAGGGCGGAAGTGGGCGTCGATCAGGTCCAGCGCGCCGTATTCCTCGCGGATGTCCGCCCCGTCCAGCCCCAGAATGATGTGCGGCGTCGTGTCGAGTCCTGCCGCGGCGAGAGCGTCCAGCGATTCCGCCATGACGGCCCGCCCGCCTTCGAGATGAAACACGCGACGGATCGTGGCATCCGAACCGGCAACATCCAGCAGCGCCTGATGGGCACCGGCGTCTTTCATTCGTTGTGCCGTGCCCCGGTCGATGACTCCGGCATGAAACGACAGGAACAGGGATGTACTGCGGCGGATGGCCTCGATCGCATCCGCAAAACGGGGCCAGGGGAGACGGCCGGAGCGATCGCAGCCGCCCGTGAGCAGTACACCCGGGAACCCCTCCGCATCGAGACGCCGGCAGCGGGCGATCAGGCCCTCCGGCGTTGTCTCGACAGGGAGCGTTTTCAACAGACGGCCGCGGCAGTGATCGCACTGGAGTTCACAGATCGGGCCCGTGACCGAAATCGCCGGATAACGGCCCCGGACGCCGTCCCAGCAGAACATGCCGGGAACATGCACGCTGAGCGTCGAACCGTGCCGTTGACGGGATAATTCGAAAGCCCTGTCGAGCAACCCGCGAGAAGTAGGGATCTCAGACGTCATCCGGTCGACTCCCCGCATGCTCGTAATAGCCGCGGCAGGCCACCCAGCAGCGTTCGAGGGTTGATTCGAGATCCTCCTGAGCGGCGTCGAGTTGGATACGGCGCGCGGCAGCCCGGCGAAGTTCCGTACCGAAGCGTGCATCGAATGCACGGGGATACTCCAGGAGCGCTTCAGGGGTGTTGGTCTGAGCAGCCTGTCCCGCGGCCGCTCCGGCCGCCTCGCCCGCAATGACCGCCTGCGGAATGCCGCCGCCCGTGATGGGATGCGTCTGCCCGGCGGCGTCTCCAACCAGAAGGATATGCGCATGAATCGGATTTTCACGACGCTCGATCGGAACCAACCCGCCCATCCACGCCATCGCGCCGGGATCGATCCGATCACTCGCGGCGAGTTCCGCCAGGAGATCCGTCAACAGAGGCGCGGGATCGCCATCCGGAACTCCGATGCCGACGTTCGCGAAGCCTTGTTTCGGAAAGAGCCAGGCGTATCCGCCACGCCATGCGTCACGGAACATGAATTCAGCCGCATCGCTCATCTTTTTGAGGGGAACCCTGCACTGCGCGGTTCTGAGGCAGCGAAGCGGGTCGAGCCCGATGGCGCGGGCGGTCAGAGAACGCGGTCCGTCGGCGCCGATGATGAATCGCGCATTCAGCGAGAAATGTCCGAACCGGCCCACGCAGTCGATCCGGTGGCCGTCGATCCCCGTTGCGCGGACTCCGGCACAGACGATTACACCGGCCCGGACGGCTTCTTCCGCGAGCCATCGGTCGAAGCGGCTCCTGTCCAGCATGACGCCCGGTGCATGGGTCGTGATCGTTCGACCGGACGGAAAGACCGTCTTCATCGTCCGGAGTCGGGACACGATCAATTCATGCGGAATTGTGCGCTCATGGGCAAATCCCAGCGGTACGATTTCGCCGCACTGGACCGGCTCGCCGATCGTCGTGCGGCGATCGATGGCAATCACCTTGACACCTTTGCGGGCGGCGGCGATCGCGGCGCTGCTCCCGGCGGGACCGATGCCGATCACCGCCACGTCAACCTGTTGCACGGATCACCTTCCTGAGCAGATCGAGGTTCATCGACGTCTGACCTTCAAATGCGCCGTCGCGGGCTTCGCGGGCGCGATTGAGATCATAGCAGGTCGTGGAATCGAGATCGATCAGGATGCCCGGCACACCGGCCCGCTCGAAATCCTCGCGATGCTTCACATAAAACGGCTCGCAGCAGCATCCGATGAACGCGCCGTGCCCCTCCCGTTTCATCTGCGCAAGGGCCTCCATGAGATGCTCGAAACTCTGGATGCTGACCGCCCTGAGCCCCGTCTCGGCGGCGATATGAAAACCCTCGCCGATGGTGCAGGCGCCGCAGACCGAGCACCCCTCATCATAGCGGAGGGGACAGGACACGAGCTTGGCGCAGTAGGGCAGAAGCAGCGTTGTGAAGCGTCGCTGCACCAGATCCGCAAAACGCCCGTTGACAGGGAAGATCGCGTTGGATTCCTCGAGCGAAAAGGCGTGGGAGGAGATGTCGAGTTTGTTCAGGGCTTCGCCGATCGCCGTCTCGAAGTCGCTCGCGCAAAGACCCGGACAGAGACGCTCGGGGCGCGCGAAGAAGGCTGCAAGACGGGAGTGGACAGACGGGCGATCCGCGGGGCAGTCTTTGAGGGTGGCTTCGAGATCCGCGACGAAACGATCGGGGAACGAAAAAAAGTCGCCGGAGAGGAGGCTGCTCTGGATCGTGCGGCTGCGGAGATCCACGACGAGGGCGGTGCGGATGACGCCGCCACGGGCGCGGATCACGGAATGCAGGGTCCGGCGGCGGTCGTCCGGGTAAGAGACGCGGCGGATCCAGGCATCCGAGGAATAGTAAGGGAGACGGGCGGAGAGAAGGGCGTGTTCGTGGGCGGTCAGGGGTGAGGGCGTCAGGGGGATGCCGAGATGATCCGAGACGGATTGGGCGATGCGGGCTTTCAGGTCGGAGGCGGAGGGGAGCGGGCTGAGATGTTCGTCGAGCGTGGTGATGCGTTCGCGGAACGAATCGATTTCCTTGTGTTTGAGCTTTTCGATCGGGATACGGAGTGCGCGGAGCATGCGGGGGAGATCGAGTGAGACCAGGAGGGTGCCCTGGAACAGGAAGGCATGTCCCTGTTCGACGCCTCCCGTGCCGCTGATTTTGCGGCCGTGGATTTCGATGTCGTTGCGAGGGCGGAACTCGGCGGACAGTCCGTATGAGCGCAGGGTATGGATGATGGGTGAACAGAGATATTCGAATTGGGCGAGGCGGTTGCGGGGGCCGGGGAAGTCGTCGTTGCGGCAGATGATTTCCCAGCCGATGTGGGAGGGTTCGAAGACGATGGCGCCTCCGCCCGTGATGCGGCGGTTCACGTCGATGCCTTCCGAGGAGCAGAAGGTGGTGCGGATTTCGTGGTCGAGGGACTGGTGGAAGCCGATGAGGGCGGCGGTGGGGGAGAATTGGAGGAAGCGGAGGGTATTGATGGAAAGGCCTGAGGAGACTGCGTCGAGAATACAGGCGTCGAGGGCCATGTGATGGGAGGCGGTTTGGAGGCCGGAATCGAGAAGTCGCCAGGCGTTCATGGTCTCTGAGGATTCCACAACTCGCACGAAGATGCAATGGTTGCCCGCTCCGACTCCCCTTCCTCTAAACCGAGATATGGGGACACCTTATTTATTTCGGGCTCAGTTTTCAGTTTGAAGTTTTTAGTTTTCCGAATCAGGAGCAGTAAACACTTTATAGTGGTGCTTTTATGTGAGCATCCATGCAGAAAGAACACACCAAATAGAGGGCACTTCGGGGACGACCTCATCCAAGAATCACGATAGCGAAGATAGGAAAATTTTTGATTAAAAGAAATAATGGGACACCTTACTTATTTCGGTTTCAGGTTGAAATTTTCGGTTTTCAGGTTGAGCGGGAGTTAATGGATCAATTCCATATCGGCTGTGAGTGAGCGTTTCAATGATGGATGGTCACAGAACCAAGACACGATCGGATCACGACCCAACTTTAGGTAGTCAAACGCGGAAACCTTCGATATAATCATGGGCAAAACACACTGTGATGCAACCAAGGAGGCTTTACATGGGCAAGCATCCCAATGGCTCCGTGACTCAGCCGAAATGCATGGAACTCCAATGCCGCGCATAGCACGCGTCGTCGTCCCCGGAACCCCTCATCATATTACTCAACGAGGCAACCGGCGACAGACAACGTTCTTCCATGAAGCGGACTACGATCGCTATATCGACCTGATGGCGAAATGGACGCACATCTTCCATGTCGAAATCTGGGCCTATTGCCTCATGCCCAACCACATTCATCTCATCGCAGTCCCCCCCTCACGCTCCGCCTTGACCGGCGCGGTCGCGGAAGCTCATCGCCGATACTCGCTCTTTATCAACTCACGGGAAAACTGGCGGGGCCACCTCTGGCAGGGACGATACGCGTCTTACCCGATGGATGAACCTCACGTGTTCCGTTGTGCACGATATATCGAAATGAACCCGGTGAGGAGTGGTCTGGTCAAACGACCGGATCAGTGGAAGTATTCGAGCGCACGCGCGCACATTTTTGGCACAGATGATAAACTGGTCAAAACAAGACCTCTCCTGCAGATGGCTCCGCAATGGCTCAGTTTTCTGCTGGACGATACGGACGAGGACATCCGTTTCCGACAGAATGAGACGACAGGGCGACCAATGGGCACCTCAGGGTTCATCTCAACCATCGAAACCATCCTTAATCGTAAACTCACGAAACAAAAACCGGGACCCCGGCGATCGGTCCTCGCTGATTACCCGCAATCCAACGATTCTGCATAGCCGCAATGTCTGACTGCATCCCGCTCTCGCCACCCGCGCCCCATCGCGAGCGGATGGTCTACCCCCCGCATGTCGATGCCCGAAACCGGACATCAGCATGCCTTCTAATGAGATGCCAGCGTCAGGATAAGTAAGGTGTCCCTTTATTTATTTATACCGAGAACTGAACCCAGATCTCTGCTTTACCGGTTCAAGATAATGTCTGAGGTTTTCTGGTGTCAGACCCCATGATGTATAAAGTTAGTGGACTCTGACGGAGTGGTTCATGCGAATTAAGTAAGGTGTCCCCAAATATCCGCAAAACTGAAAACTGAAAACGCTATCGCAAATCATCTTCGCGGATCGAACCAAAATCCGGAATCACACGGTCGCAGGGTCGACAATACGACAGTAACTCGCTGACCCCAAAATGCCCCGTCGCAACCGCACACACCCGACACCCTACCGCCTGCGCAGCCTCAATGTCCCGCGGCGTGTCCCCAAACACGATCGCCTCCGACGCATCCGCTACCCCCGCCTTCCTCACCGCCGCCTCCACAATCCGTTCCCGCTCCACTCCGTCATCCCCAAAACCACCAAACGAAAAATACCCGTCAATGCCCACCGCCCTGAGCTTGTACCAGGCAAACCGCTCCATGTTGCCGGTCGCCAGCCCCAATACCCCGTCCTTCACTCGATCCAGAAACTCCAATACTCCCGGCAATATCACATACTCGGAAACTCGCTCAGCCGTATCCAGTTCCTCAAAATATCCCATATACCGCTCGAAAAACTCCGGCATCACACCCTCGATCGCCTCATCCGTCCACCCGAAATGCCGCAACACCAACCTCGGAATCCCCGGATCCGTCGCACCATGAATCGGAAACTGCATGTAATCCACATCCGGGATCCCGCACACCCCCTCCATCACCCGCGCGAACGCCTGCTGCTTGATCGTCGGACCACTGATCGATTTGGTCAGCAGCGTCCCGTCAATGTCGAACAGATAAACCGGATTGTTCCGCATGCTCCAGTCGCTCCATAACCCCGCGTCTCGTTCTGCCGAGAAACGCGTCCATGCGGCCTCGATGATCCGCCGCCCCGTTTCCGTCACCCGATACCCAGTCGATCATGCCCCTGAGCGCCGGCGCGGTGACGACACTCATCTCGGGATGAAACCCGCTCAACACATATCGACCGGTCCCAACGCTTCCCGATAACGCTGCCGGAGCGTCCAACCGATCATACCACGCAAACACCGACGCCGCTCCCTCAAACCTCGGTCCGTCGAAGTAGTACGCCGTCACCACGCCAGTGACGCCGCCCGCCGCCGGATGCGTACCGTCGAAACGCACGTCCGTCCAGCCAAAATGCCCCGGCACCGCCAACTCCTCCAGAGGCCCGATCGCAACGCCTGAAAACAGATCGAGCGGATAATCCAGATCGACGCCGTACCACGTGATCCGGTCGGACGCCAGATACGCGCCGGCGCAGATTCCCACATACCCGCCCCCGGATTCGACGAAGCGCCGGATCTCGTCGATCCCCTCCGATCCCAACGCATCAATCGCCTTCCCCGCGTCTCCACCCGGCATGATCAGCACCGAATACCGCCCATCGCGCAATTCCCCAGCCAGCATCCCGGAATCACTCACCCGCTGACTCTCATACCCCCATTCCCTCAGCCGTTCCTCGATGCGCGTCAACCCGAATTCCCACGCGCCGACTCCTGAATAGAGTGCGACCACGCGTTCTGCCGGAACCGGTGTCGGCGTGTCGACGGTGTCCGGCGCGGTCGGCTCGGAGTTGCTCCCGCAGCCTCCCAGCACGCACGCCAGTCCGATCCATAGAACAACTGCATACCGTCTCACAGACAGGAATCCCCCCGGCATTCTTAGAGACACGATTTCATAAAAGGGTTCAGGTTATTTTTCAGCCCGATCGCTGCACAGCCCGGACACCGGCAGATCGGCTTCCCGCTGCCCGGCCACGAGCGCCTGTCCCGCCTCGAAGGCCTCTACCGCCCTCCGTACTTTCTGGATCAAGCGGTATATCGGGCTGTCCTCCGCCATTGAAGACAAATCGACCAGAGTCTCCATGCGGGTGAGGTGTTCACGGCCGCTTCTTCCGAGAATATGATTGATGAAGGCGGCTTCCGACTGGAGGCGGATCCCGAGCAGATGATCACCGGTCGCCTGAACGAGAGGGGTCAGCGCCCGGAGTTGTGCCGAGAGTGTGCGAATGGACAGGCGATTCATCCGCCCGATCGTGATCCGGGCAAGGCGCGCGTCGATTCCGGTGATCCTGAGTCCGTTGCGGTCCGCCGTTCGAACCGCCCTGTCAATCCACCTCCGGGCTTCCGTCAACCTGCCGAGTTGGATCATGAGTTCTCCCATCGCGGCATATAAAACGGCCTGTTCGGCGATATACCGTTCGGGCCTGATATCCGGAATGATGCTCTGCAGGAGCCGTTCGGCCTCTTCATACGCACCCTCAAGCATCCGATAACGCGCCAGTTCGATATGACACAACGCAAGCGCCCGGATGTCCTGGTTTTTCTCGAAGAGCTTCTCACTCTCCGTGGAATACTCCAGATACTTCTTGAATCGACCGGCATTCATCTCGACATGCGCAAGCCAGTTGAGCGCAAAACTCACGTAAGACGGTATCTCGAGTGACCGGAAATGCTTCAATGCACGCTCAAATCGCTCCCGAGCCTCCGAAAGCTCACAACGTGCCAGATGATAGCGCCCCATCGCGACGTCAATCTTTGCCCTGACGATCTGATTGTCATATTCTTCGTGAACCGATTCCGCTTCCCACAGAACCGCCCGGGCATCCTCCAGATCACCCCGCGACACGAGAAGGTCCCCGAGATTACACAATTCCTGGCCTTCCATTCG
This sequence comes from uncultured bacterium, assembly GCA_964472395.1. Classification (GTDB taxonomy): domain Bacteria; phylum CSSED10-310; class CSSED10-310; order CSSED10-310; family CALFER01; genus CALFER01. The sequence continues at coordinate 20,586 of CAYYMM010000073.1, forward strand.
CCGATTTCCATCCAGTCGGTGAATCCGGATGGCCTCGCGAATGCACTCCTCAGCCCGCTCGAACTTCGAACAGTAGTTGTAGATGATGCCCATACATCCGAGCGTGTTACAGGCGTAGAGATTGTTTCCCGCTTCCCGGGCCAGCCGGAGGCTCTCCTCCAGCGATGCCATGCATTCCTTGTCCTGCTTCAGAGAAAACTGGATCCGGCCGATATTGCCCAGAACCCAACTCTGCATATCCTTCCGATCGGATTGCCTGTACAAATCCAGGGCGAGGTGATTCAACCTCAACCCCTCCTGGAAATCCCCTTTTCGATGCGCAATCGCTGCGAAATGACCGTAAACGGTGGCCACATAGCCGATCTGATCGTTTCGTTCGAAAATCGGGATGGCTGCCTGCCCGGCCTCATGAGCGCGCGTGTAGTCCCCCATATAGATGGCGTTGATGCAGATTGCAAAGAGCAACTCAGCAACGTTCATCTGATTCCCGATCCGTTCGGCGTCCGGGATGGTCTGCTCGAAGATCTTGACCGCGCGGTCATGCTGTCCGAGATACTCGTAGATGCCTCGACCCAGACGCAATCGGGCATTGACGGAGTGCTGGCTGACGGAATCCGTGATTGCCAGGATTTTCTTCAGAAATGTTTCGGCTTCCGACAGAGCGAACCGTGCAATGGCAGCCTCGGAGGCGAGCCAATAGTACTCGCATGCCTTGTCCGTGTTCCCGGCCATCTCCCAGTGATGCCCCAGTTCATACGGATGTTGCTCGCCATACCGGGTAAAATCGGTCTCGATCACCGAAGCCGCGGTGCGATGGAGGTCTCGCCCCTCGTCGACCGGCAGTTGTTCCAGCGCTGCTTCACGGATCTTATCATGCGTGAAGCGGATCAGACCATCAGGCAACTCCTCGAAGAAATGACGGATGGTCAGGTCGTGCAACCGGTCCGCGAATGTCGATTCATCCAGACGCACAATCGCCTGGAGCATCCGAGGTTCGATGTCACGACTCAGAATGGACGCGACATCGACGAGATGGCGACGATCGGGTGGCAACAGCGTGAACCGATGGGCAATGAGTTGTTTCAATGTCACGGGAAGACTCGGCAGTTCGGGCTCCTTCCCGACCCCCGCCGTTTCAATCCGCCACCCGTTCACAACTCTCTTGAGAATCCCCGAATCGAGGCAGCCGTTGAGATACTCGGCAATGAAAAATGGATTGCCTTCCGCCAGTTCCGCCAGCCTGTGAACAAATTTCGGCGCATCGAGTCGGCTCGCGAGCATGTCTGCGATGATTCCCGTGAGTTCATCCGTGTCCAGGCGGAACAAGGACGCGCTCTCGACACCACTCAGTCCCAGTATTGTCTGGAGTTTTTCGGTGGTTTCCTCGGCTCGGTACAACCCGAGAAAAAGCAGGCGCTTGGAGACGCAGATCTGCTCGGAGGCCATGTGCCGGATGACTCCCAGAGTCAGTTCGTCGGCCCATTGCAGATCGTCGATGATTACCAGCAGAGGTTTTTCGGCTGCCAGTCGGCTCAGGATGGAGGCGACTGTCCGAAATAGCTTCCGAAGAGGATCGCTTTTCGAAATCTGCGGGAGATTTTCCCGGGTCGATTCCGGAAGCGACTCGAATACGGCTTTACTGAAGTAAGCCAGAAAGACCGCATCCTGTTCCATGATGCGGTCCCTGAACACCTCACCCTGTTCGACGCACAGATCGACGATGGCTTCGAGCGGTTTCTGAAATCCCTGCAATAGTTCACCGCGCGCAGAACCCCCCCGCAACCCGCTCAGGGCGGAGCATTCACCCATCACGACCTGAAACGAGTTCCTCATGGCCAGCCCGGCGATCTCGATTGCCAGTCGCGTCTTCCCGATCCCGCTCTCACCGGCCACCAGCATCAGACTCCCCCGGCCGACGGACGCGCGTGCAAGTCTCTGGCTGAACTGCGTGTAAATCTGCCGCCGACCGGTGAATCGCGGACGATGCAGATAATAGCGGAGCGGCGTTGAGGTGAGGGGATCCGTTCGATCCGCTCCGGCTGCCCGAAGCGCTGAGCAGACATCCGTCGCATAGCCGATCCGGCGTGCGGGATCCGGTTCGAGAAGATTCATGATCAGCGCATCGAGGCCGGCTGGAATCGATGGGCGCAGCCGAGAAGGTGGTGTGATGGACAGCGTCAGTTTCTGCTGCTGAATCGAGGCCGGATCCGCGCCGTCGATCGGGAGGCGGTCCGTGAGCAGTTCGTAGAGCATGCAGCCGATCGAATACAGATCCGAGCGGCAATCCGCTTTCTCTCCATGGAAGAGTTCCGGTGCCATGTACAGCAGCGTTCCCATGCCAGGTTTCAGCAGATCCAGCACCTCGCGATTGGACCTGCCCATCCCGAATGCCGCCAGACCGAAATCCATCAGCACCGGGGTTCCATCGGGACGAATCAGAATGTTTTCCGGTTTTAGATCCCGATGAATAATGCCCTCGCCATGCATGAAGGACACGGCATCACATACATCATGCATGATGGTAAGAACCGGCTTCAGACTGATCGTCGGTCGCGTGCCCCGCGGCCGATCAGAAGCCGAGCCGGATCGGCGCGCGATCGGACCGCGGCGCGAACGGGCCAGTGAGTGCGTCCACCACGATCGCTCGGTTTCCGGAATCCTGCTCAGACTCAGATTGCGAAGCGAGTCCCCCTCAAGAAATTCCATGGCATACCACGGGATCGAATCCTGGATTCCATGATCGTAAATTTTGACGATCGAGGGGTGGTCGAGATGCGACAGAGCCTGGATTTCGCGTCTGAGACAGGAGATGCGGTCGCCGGTGAAGGCCGTGAGTGTTTTCAGGGCAGCAACTGTACCCAAATCCAGGTGCTGCGCCCGATAGACCACGCCCATGCCTCCGCGTCCAAGTTCCGAGACAATCGAATAGCGGCCGATTATTTTCGTCTGAACAGGCATTTGCCGGAACCTCCCGACTCCAAATGCATTTCTGCGGCGAAAACAGGCAAAGTCACTCGAATGTATGAAACCATGCCTTTGAAGCATGCAAAAATCAACACA
>CAYYMM010000074.1:0-23259 GCA_964472395.1 uncultured bacterium
GACAATGCATGCAGCTTCCCGCATTCCAGCCGATCCCGACCTGCTGACCCAACCGAAGACCCGGAACCTTCTCACCCAATTTCGCAATGCGTCCGATCACTTCATGGCCGGGAACGAAAGGATAGGTTGAAATGCCCCACTCATTATTCAGTACGGAAACATCCGAATGGCAAAGACCACAATAGGATACATCAACCTCGACTTCATCCGTCGCGATCCGTCCCGGATCGTACTCGAATGGAACCAGAGATTGTGACACGCTCAGTGCCGCCCAGGATCTGATGTAAGTCATGACGCACTCCTTTCGATCAAGTCAACGTTCGAGTGTCGGATACAAAAAAAATCTGTATCTTAGACAGACTAAAAAGGGAAAGGGTACGGAGAAAGATCAAGTAAGGCATCTGAGCGAGAGTCGATTTTCAACACAGGATGTCATACGTTCCAAGGTTGTCGATGGATAACGAATGTCAAGTTTGGTCTAATGAAAAAATGATAGAGCGAGTCGTAACCCGAGTAAAAATACATGAGCAGTCATCCGATACGCAGTACTGGCTAAGTCAACCGGCGGAATTCCGCTTGAATGCGATCGAAGAGATTCGACGAGAGTTCCACCGTTGGAAGTACCATGCTGAACCAAGAATTCAAAGAGTTTATCGAATTGTTAAACAGGAATGATGTCCGGTATCTTGTAGTTGATGCTTATGCCGTCGGTTTCCATGGTAATCCGAGATACACAAAGCATATCGACATCTGGATCGAATCGACTCCGGATAATGCCCGAAAACTCCTGACCTCCATTGACGCGTTCGGATTGGGATCTCTGGGTCTGAAAATCGAGGATTTCCTGGAGTCCGGAATGGTGATTCAACTCGGATACGCGCCGGTTCGGATCGATTTATTGACATCATTGTCGGGAGTCACATTCTCGGAATGTTATTCAAAGCGGGTAACTGAAAAAGTAAATGATGTCGATGTAACATTCATCGACCGGGAAAGCTTGATTCAAAACAAACGTATGTCCGGACGTTTGCAGGATCTTGCAGATGTTGAAAAATTGACTTTACCCGAATGAGTTCTTGCTATTAACACAACTCAGCAAGTCTGATCGACCTCACCCGAAAGGGTTTTGTCGGTGCCTGATTCCTTCTCCCGCTCGTGCTCCTGCTCGTTCTCGCTCTCGCTCCTGCTAAGAATCATCGGATTGAGTTCGATTACGATTACGCGCACGCCCACGAGCACGGCGTCATGCCATAGTGATTCACCTGGATGTGAATCGACGGTTGATCAGAATGGACATCGAGACGATAACGAGAAGAATCAGCGACCCGGTATGAGTCATGGAGGGAACCACCGGCGGCAGCGGTGTCGCGGTTGGCGACGGTAACGGTGAGGAGAACTCAAGAAAAATGGAAGTGAATTCATACGGTGTCTGATCGATTCCGCTGCAGTTCGGAGCGATCTGATGTCCTCCACCCGCACACTCGATGTCCCGGGCGATCGACCACATCGACAGAAGATCGATATCTCTGAGCTGAGCGAACGCCAGTAACTGCTCAGCATCCTGTTGAAGGAAAATCTCTTCCGGCACATCGTTCCGTCCGATCATCGGCGTGATCCCGATCATGCCCCAGATCTCGTCATCCGGTTTCTCCGGAAATAACACCTCCAACTGCCCGAACAGATTCCCGGCCGCCTCGATCGCATACTCACCCATCATCCCCTCCGGATCCGGAGCGGCGGCCGATCCATAGTCCATCGCCATGATGTTGACCGTATCGATCCTGACTTCATTGGAAAGCGCATTCTGAAGCACATTCAGACCGTCCAATGTCAACCCGGTGGGAAGAACCGGCAGACAGAATGCGATTTTCAGAGTCGGATTCGAGATCTGAAGGTTGCGGATCGCCTTGTTTCTTCGGTCGATCGATGGGGGATCGGCAACCGCAGCGCCTTCGATGTCGAAGTCGATCCAGGTCAAATCATACCGATCTATAACCGACTGATAGGCGGCAGTCAGAGATTCGATGGATGTGCAGGCCATCGCCAGTTCGATCCCGGATGCGCCTCCGAAGGACACGATCACGTCGCCGCCCTCGCCGCGAATCGCGTTGATCTCATCCCTGTAAAAATCGTCCGATACCGGAATGACCCCTCCCCACGCCGGCGTGCAGCCTCCACTTGATGTGATGAATGCCAGCGTGAAGTATTTCTGACCGGTATCCGTGTGAACCTGGTTTATCGAGGTTGTCGGATACAGAAGCAGATCGACGTAGGGGGCAAAGACGCGGTCGGGCCATCCCGGCGGAGGGTAGACGGGCGGAGTCGGAGTCGGAGCGGGTTGGCCGGAGCAGGTGCCGAGATCGAGCCAGACGCCGTCGGGGCCGGTTGTCCCGGGTTCATCTCCCTGTGTCCACCAACGGGCGCGCCATTGGTGGTTCGCGTGCGTGACCTCATCATCACCCCAGTACACGGTCAGGGAATCCCAGAGAGGAGCGACGCACGGGATCGGGGTCGGGGTTCGAGTCGGTTCCTGCGTGTATCCGCACACAGGAAGCACCAGTGTGACGATCAGGATGCCGAGAACATTTCGGAAAAGGGCCATGTGTGTAGGTCTCCATCGGGTGAGATCGACGTCTGTCTGCAAGATGAAAGAATCATGCCCTGCCGGCACCGCCTCGCGTCACTCGGTTGGCTTGACGCAGACAAACACCGGCTCGTTCGAGGGGTGACCGGCGTAGATCTCCTCATGCAGATCAAACCCGATCCGTCTCAATACCTCCCGCCAGTCCTCGCGATTGAAGAGCCCCAGCGTGTGCCGGTCGGTCTCAATGCGCAACCGGCCCTGCTCACGGATCAGATACACGAATGTCGCCTCGAAGACACGGTCCGATGGATCCGGATCGTAACTGTTTTCAATGAATACGATTTCTGCCTGATCCGGCAATTCCGGTTTTGACGAACACCAGGTTTCGGTTCGATTCTGGATGAATGATTCCCGGGTGACATCCGGTGAGACGATCATGACGCCACCGGGTTGCAGGTGACGATTGGCGGTCTGGAAGACGGAACTCAGTTCGTCGAGTGTCGTCATGTATGCGATGGCATCGTCGATCAGGATCGCATCGAAGCGACACTCGAGATTCATGGTGCGCATATCGGCAAGATGGAATCGGCAATCCGGGTTCAATCGTCTCGCAAGCTGGAGCATCGATTCGCTGATGTCGATTCCGGTCACCTCGAAAGAACGCTTCAGGTTGAACACATTCTTGCCGCCGCCGCATCCCATGTCGAGGATCGTGCGCAAGGGTCTCCGAGTGAATTGCTGCATCAGTATGCCGATATGATCGCACCAGTCGTGATACTCGTCGTCCGGTGAGCCCCACAGCGGCCAGATCCAGGCCAGATCGTTGTACAGACGGGGTTTCGTTTCGGTCATGACGGTGTCCCCTCGACACATTTCCTGAGTTCCTGCGCCAGAATGTCAGCCGCCGGCGGATGAAATCGCAAAAACAGCTCCGGTTCGATCAGTTCGAGTTCCATCAGAGTCAATTCTCCGGTATTGTCACTCATGATATCCACTCTGGCATATGCGGGTTCAGACGGGCATGCGGCGATCGCCTGTTCCGCAAAGGCTTTTTCTTCAGACGTTGCCGCATGGGGATGCACCGTGCCTCCGTGGTCGTCCTGAACGCGGAAATCACCCGGTTTCGCGACTTTGCGGACCGCATGAGTGAACCTTCCTCCGATCACGATCACCGAGAGTTCACCCTCGGTCAGTATGCTGGACTGGAATTCCTGAACGAGCATGGCTTCCATCCCGAGAATTCGATTCAGCATGGCACTGGTGCGGGGTGCGTCATCGGCGGGAATCCTGAATGTGTTTCGAGCACCTCCCGAAACCGTTGGTTTCACGATCACCTCAGCCCAGTTGTTCCGCGACATGACCTCTGCCAGATCGATGCATGATCCCCGGGCGTAACACACTGAAGGGGGAATGCGGATTCCTGCTGCTCCAAGTTCGAACAGGTAGCGTTTATCCAGATTCCATCGGATCATTCCGGGAGAATTGATCAGTTGTGTCACGCCGGATGTGCGGTCGATCCAATCTGAAAATTCTGCGAATCGAGTCGAATAATCCCAGGTTGTCCGGAACATCGCGATCGCGGCATCGTTCCAGTCGAATCGGGGATCCGACCATGCGACTCGCAGGCATCTCAGTTCCTGACGCAGCATCGCCTGTTCCAGCAGACGATCTTCGTCCAGAATCTGCTCGATGTACCAGTCGTTTGTCTGATTCACGCAGAAGCGGTCTTCGGTCAGCAATGCGACGAGGGGAGGATAGGGTCGGGTCATGCTCCGGTCGGCTTTTCCATGGTCGCGGTCAACGCGATGTTCATCTGCACATATGCCTGGAACTGCGTTACAATGATGATTCGGTTCGGCTGAACCGGGAATCGACGAGGAGACTGTAACGATGAACATCGTTGTTTACAACAGCAGTCCGAGGAAAGAGCGTGGGAATACTCATGTGATCGTGTCCGAGTTTCTGGCGGGTGCGGCAGAGAAAGGTGCGACGACGCGGGTGCATTTCCTGTGGGGCAGAAGGATTGAACCCTGTACGGCGTGTTACTCGTGCTGGACCCGTACACCCGGTGTGTGCATCCATCACGATGACATGCCCGAATTGATTACGGATTTCACCTCAGCCGATCTGGTCATGTTTGCCACCCCTTTATATGTGGACAACATCAGCGGTGTGATGAAGCTGTTCATGGACCGGCTGATCACGTTCGGCGATCCGCACATGGTGATGGACCCGAACGGCGAGGCTCGGCATGTTAAAACCCACCTCCGACCCTCCGCCTTCGGGATCATCTCGAACTGCGGATTTCCTGAGCAATCGCAATTCGCGGTGCTCCGTACGATGATCCGCAGGATGGCGAGAAACTTTCACTGTGAATTGGTCGCAGAAATCTATCGAGCCGCCGGAGGGTTGCTCACGAGCGACCTGCCGCCGCTCCGGAAGGCGGTGTCCGAGTATCGCGAACGGGTGCGACAGGCCGGGAGGGAAACGGTTGCGCTGGGTCGCATTCAGCCCGACACGCAACAGGCTCTCGAGGAGCCCCTCTCACCGGTCGTCGCAGATACATCCGAGTATATCCGCAGAGTCAATGCGTTATGGGATGCAAAACTGGGGAAACCTCGAGCATAATCATCGAGCGGTAAAAGGAGAAGTCGCATGAAAGTACTGGCGGTCATTGGAAGTCCGAGAAAGCAGGGCGACAATGCGCAGATCGTGCGGGCACTGGTCGAATCGGCGGAACAGAAGGGACATCAGATTCGTACGGTGTTTGTGTATGACATGAATTTCAAGGGATGCACAGCCTGCGATGCCTGCAAGGACGGTCGCGTCGAGTTCTGTGCCCAGGACGATGACTTCACGCGGCTTGTTCCCGAAATTGTCGGGTCGGACTGCATTCTTCTGGCGTCTCCGATCTACATGGGGCATATCACCGGTGAGATGAAAACGTTCATCGACCGGTGGTGCTGTTTTTTCGATGATGAATTCGAAGTCCATCACGTGATGGGCAAGAAAATCGTGCTCGTTACAACTTCTGCCGCGCCCGCCGCTCAGTTTTCCAGTGTTTCGAAATACATGAAGGACATGTTCGGTGGTTTTTTCAAGATGACACCGGTGGGACAGATTCATGCGGGCGGCCTGTATGGTCCGGATCATGCGGCATCGCTTGCCGAGGCCATGGAGTCTGCCCGGGCGATCGGCGCGTCTCTCTGATTCCGAACACTGTCGTTCAGGATCGTTTCAGTAACTCCCGGATATTCTCGGGCAGCATCGCTTCAGCGTCGACGGATGCTTCACCTTCAAGCACCGGTCCGGCGAATGTGTTCCAGAAGAGCACCGGTCCGGAGCCGAATCCGGTTCTGACATATTGCACCAGAGCCGCGAGTGTCTTGGCGGTATAGGTTGACTCGAGGTCGATTCCTTCACACGTTCGCATGAGTCGACGGGCAGCTTCGGCCGGGCGGGTCGGATGCCCGTAACCGTCTCCGAAAAATGTCGTGAGCAGTCGGATTGAGTCGTTCTCTGCACTCTCCGGAGCAATTGACGCATCGGCCTCGTGCAACAGCATCCGTGTTTCCCGCATCAGTCGACGCACGGTGTCGGGATTCGTCACGACCGGATCGACAACCTGAACACCGAATACCGGGATGGGGCGACCGGCGAGTTCGAAGCCCAGCAGCAGCCCGGCCAGTGATCCGCATGTTCCGGCGGCAATGAACACAGCGGCCGGTTCCGGCGCTTCCCCCTCATCGATCTGTGCGACCAGTTCCAGCGCAGCATTGACGAATCCGATGGCGCCGATTGCATTCGAACCTCCGGCCGGAATGAAATACGGGTGCTCGAGATCTTTCATGAGTTGATTCCGCAGGGATTCGAGACAGGAGTAATCCGCTCCGAGATGCACGGATGCTCCATGTTTCATGTAGAGTCTCAGGGACATCCGCACGTGAGGAGTCACGGGTTGCGGAAACAGGATCAGATGCGACTTTGCATCGATGCATCGCGAGTAGATGGTCGTGGCGAGGCAGTGGTTCGATCCGATACCGCCGGTCGTAACAATCGAGCGTGCGCCCCGAGCCTGCGCATCCGCAAGCAGGAATTCGAGTTTTCGGGGTTTGTTGCCGCCATATGGGCGAGCGGTCACACGGTCGTCCTTGATATAGATGTCTCCGTTCAGCGCGTCGGAGAAGCGGTTGAGGCGTCGGACGGGGGAGGGGGAATCGACGAGCGGGACCCGGGTGAGTGCAGACGCGAGGGCCGGGTAACGAGCGAACAGGATCAGATTCGATGATACCATGATCACCTCCTGGTGAAATCATGATCAGTATTGAACATGGAGTCAAACGGTTCGGGACATGCATGCAGTGGAAAATGACGCGCCCGGACGCTTCTGCGCCCGCATCGATGTTGATTTAGATCGGCCGCGAATTTATAGTAGGAAGGCGTTGACACTTCACCTGTATCTGGAGGTTTTCATGGAAGCATTGGGAATGATCGAAACCAAGGGTCTTATCGGCTTGATCGAAGCGGCGGATGCCATGGTCAAAGCGGCCAAGGTCACACTGGTCGGATATGAAAAGGTCGGTGGTGGCTACGTCACAGCTCTCGTGCGCGGCGATGTCGCGGCATGCAAGGCTGCAGTGGACGCCGGTGCAGCGGCCGCGCAGAAGGTCGGCGAGCTGATTTCCGTGCATGTCATTCCGCGCCCGCATCAGAATCTCGAATCGATCTTCCCGATCGCCCTGCCGCCGGAACCGCCCGTTTCGAAAAAGTAACCGTTCCGGTTCGATAACCCGACTCAGCCACGGAGGCTCACATGGAACAGCAGATTCGTTCCGGGATGGGCAATCCATCCGAATATGCCAGACTCGTGGAGCTGATCACATCTGCAGTCGTCTGTGAACTGCAGAGGATGGGCTACCATATCACCGATGCGGCCGGCCATGATGCGATCGATCCCAATACCTGCCGACACATCATGGATCATGTGATCGGATCGGGTGCGGACCGCGTGAGCGCGTTACCGGGAGTCGGGAAACCTCCCGAGGGTCTCGGCAAGTACATCGATCATACTCTGCTCAAACCGGACGCAACTCCCGACGAAATCGACAAGCTCTGTCGCGAAGCCGTTCAACACCGGTTCGCGGCGGTGTGTGTCAACGAGGTGTACGTCGAGCGAGCGATTGCGAATCTCAAGGGATCGGGTATCCCGGTCGCAGCCGTCGTCGGGTTCCCGCTCGGGGCCGTTACGGCCTCGATCAAGGCTGCCGAGACACGCGAAGCGGTTTCGAAGGGGGCCGGCGAGATCGACATGGTGATCAACATCGGTGCCATGAAAGCCGGTGATTATCAACTGATATACGATGAAATCAAATCGGTCGTGGATGCCGCATCGGGTCGCCCCGTCAAGGTCATTCTTGAAACCGCCATGCTCGATGCGGATCAGAAAGTCGCGGGATGCGCGCTTGCAAAAGCCGCCGGCGCCGCATTCGTCAAGACTTCGACCGGTTTTGGTCCGGGAGGTGCAACCGCCGAAGACGTCGCTCTCATGAGACGGATCGTCGGTCCGGAAATGGGCGTCAAAGCCAGCGGCGGGATTCGCGACGAGAAAACCGCTCAGAAAATGGTCGATGCCGGAGCATCCCGGATCGGTGCCAGCGCTTCTGTCGCCATCGTCTCGGGAGCCAAATCATGACCACGCCGTATCTCCTCATCCAGAAAAAAAGAGATGGAAATTCGTTGACGGGTGAGGAAATCAGACGGTTCGTCACGGGATACGTTCAGGACGAGATCCCCGATTATCAGATGGCGGCTCTGCTCATGGCCATCTTCTTCAGGGGCATGACTCCCGAGGAAACCGCGGGCCTGACACAGGCCATGATGGATTCCGGTGACCGGCTCGATCCTTCGGAACTCGGACACCCCACCGCCGACAAACACTCGACGGGCGGCGTCGGAGACAAAATCAGCATCATTCTCGCCCCGCTCGTCGCGGCGGCCGGTGTCCGCGTGCCCATGATGTCCGGACGAGGCCTCGGGCATACCGGCGGCACACTCGATAAACTCGAATCGATTCCCGGCTTCAATACCCGGCTCGAAAAGGATGTCATGATCCGCCAGATCGACCGGATCGGTGTCGCCATGATCGGGCAGACCGACCGGATGGTCCCGGCGGATAAACGCATGTATGCACTGCGTGACGTGACGGCGACGGTCGACTGCATCCCGTTGATTGCCGCGAGCATCATGTCGAAAAAAATCGCCTCCGGCCCGCAGAACCTGGTGCTGGACGTCAAGGTCGGCCGCGGCGCTTTCATGAAATCGATGCCCGATGCCGCCCGGTTGGCCGAAACGATGATTCAGATCGGACGCGCGCATGGCCGGAACGTCTCAGCCATGCTGACCGATATGGATACCCAGCCCCTCGGGCGGGCGGTCGGCAACAGTCTCGAGATCATCGAATCGATCGACGTTCTCATGGGAGGTGGACCTTCCGATCTCCGGGAACTCACGATTGAATTGTCCATTCCCATGCTTCAGATGACCGGCGTCGAAACTGATCCAGCCATCGCACGACAAAAACTGGAGCATCTGCTCGATTCCGGTACAGCTTACGGGAAATTCGTCGATCTCGTCGACGCCCAGGGCGGGGATCCGCGATCGGTTGAAACACCCTATCGCCTGCCGGTGTCGGATCAGCGGATTCAGGTGTGCGCTGATCAGCCCGGTTTTGTGGATAATGTGGATCCCATGACGATCGGCCTGGCTGCCGTTGAACTGGGAGCGGGACGATTGAGAAAGGAAGACCCCGTCGATCCCGGCGTGGGGCTGATGATCGAGGCGCGACGAGGAGATCGGGTCAATGTTGGCGATACGCTGGCGGACGTCTATGTCAACCGGCCTCTCGATCCCGCTCTGGAAACCAGGATCCGCTCGGCATTCTGCATCACTCCGACCAGCCCGAAACCCAAACCTGTCGTGCTGAAGACGATACCACCCCTGTGACAGCCCCATGCAACTCTCACAGGAACTCCGCCTTCTGCTTCTTATCGCAGCGGCGTTTGCTGTCGGTGTCATCGTCCTGATTCTCGAACCCGATTACCGGTTCGCCCGAAATCTCGAATCCAACCGCGAGTATTACCCGGCCGCCGAATCCATGTCCGGTCAGGCAGCGGCCTCTTCCGAGGTCACTCCGGCCGCGACACCCGATGGAACACCCTCGGAAGGCTCATCCGACGAGACCGGACCCGACCGGGTCGACACCGATTCCATCCGACTCGAACCGATCAATCCGGTGGAATTCTGACATGAAGTTCGTGATCGAGTTGTCCGCGGGCGGATTGATTCTGGGGATCGCCCTGGTTCGGGCCGGCTGGCTGACGGCTCCGCTGCTCGAAACGCTTCTCTCGATCGGATCACTCCTGCTGCTCGGCGCGCTGGTCCTCGCTGTCAGTCGAAAATCATCGCGATGGCTGTTTACAGCGGCGATGATCTGTTTCGGCGCGGCCAACACCCTCTGGCATCTCGATACCACACATGACGGGCATCTCGCCGGCATCGCAGCTTCGGGTTTCGTCGACAGCCCGGTGACGGCTTTTGGCGAGATCGACGCTCCACCGGACATTCGACCGAACTATACCATCGTGTCGATGAAGCCGGAGCGGATCGAGAGTGGAACCGAAACCCGCCCGATTCAGTACGGTCATCTGTATGTGAAGGTATACCCTTCGGCGGGTGACTATCACCGCTCGATCCGATACGGCGATCGAATCCGACTCAACGATGTGCTCGTGACGCAACCCGTTCGGGGTCCGAATCCGGGATCGTTCGATATGGAAGCCTTCCTGTTCAATCAGGATTTTCATGGAATCGTGACGATCCGGCATCCCGAGCAGATCGAGATCCTGTCGCGCGGCGAAGGCAGTTTCGCATGGAGGACGTCGGAGACGATCAAAGCCCGTCTGCTGGATGTGATCAAGTATTCACTGCCATTTCCGGAATCGTCGTTTCTCGGCGGAGTGCTTCTCGGCCTTCGCTCCGGATTGTCTCCGGAAACCCGTCTGGCATTCAGCGCAGCCGGTGTTTCGCATGTGCTTGCGGTCTCGGGCCTTCACGTCACGATCATCTCCCTGTTTTTCATGGCCATGTTCGGTCTGATGAAGCTGCCCCGGAATGTCAGTTTCGTGCTGATCGTCGTGGCGCTGATTCTCTTCGTGCTGATCACGGGTGCTCGTCCGTCGAGCATTCGTGCAGCGATCATGAATTGTGTCACACTGCTGTTCTATTATTTCCGCGGTATCCGGCTCGACCGTTCCTTCCTGCTGGGTATCTCACTGGCAGCACTCGCCATCCTGCTGAACAACCCTCTCGTGCTTCTGGAAGCCTCATTCCTCTTTTCGTTCTCAGCGGTGCTGTCGCTCGCGCTGTTTACCCGGCCGCTGTATGAACTGGGTTGCCGATATCTTCGAGGGCTTTTCGCGTTCACTCTGCTGATCCTCTCGGCTGTCGCGGGTACCGTCCTATTCATCGCCCCCGTGCTGTTTCTCCGGTACTGGGTCTGGACGCTGGGACTGGCGATTCTGCTTCTGGCGTCGTGGATGGTCGATCGGTTGCGGCCAGGGCTGATCGAATTCCGCAAGCTTCCGAAATGGTTCTCGGTGTTCGCCGCCGCCCAGATGGGCATCCAGCTCGGCATGACCCCGTTGACTGCCTTGTATTTCAAAAAGATCTCGATCACCGCCGTCATGGCCAATTTCATTGCGATTCCCCTGATCGGCGTGATCGTACAGCTCGGACTGTTTGCGGGCATCCTGGGTCAGATTCCTGCCATCGGTCCCTGGCTGGCGCTCGCCCTGAATGCCGGCAATTTTCTCGCCATCAAGCTGTTTCTCGGCACCGCCACCTTCTTCGGCACCGGATTTCCGTATCCCGATGTGTCCCCGCCGGGTCCCCGGTTTCTCCTCATCTACTATGCACTTCTGCTCGCCATTCCGCTGAGGGGCTGGTTCATCACGAAAGGCCTTCCCGGCATCCGGTTGACCCGGCGCCATATCCGTCAGCCCGGAGTCCGTCTGCGGCTGGCGGCAGTTGCCGTGACCGTCGCGATCCTGGTCGTCGGCCTGATCGCGGCGGCCATTCCGAAATCCCATGGATTGCGGGTGCTGTTCCTGGCCCCGACCGTGTTCGGCATGGGAGGCGGCAATGCGATCATCGTGTCGACGCCCGGAGATCATCATTTTCTGATCGACGGAGGGCCTTCGACTGAACGCATCCGAAACCGGGAAATCCCGCTCGATATCGGCCAGCGCGTCGTGATTCCGGCCCTGCTGTCGCTCGATATCGCCCACCTCGACGCGATCATTCTCACGACCGCGCGGCACGAGTGTTCGGGAGGTCTTCCGGCCGTGCTTCGCTCCCATTCCTTCCGCATCGACCGGTTTCTGCATGCCCTTCCGCTGGATGAACTGGACCGTTCACGCCGTGATACGGACAGCATTCTGGCGCAATTGAAGGATCCGGCCCTGTTCGACGGGAATGCGCGCGACCGGACCGACCATGTCGCAATGGACGTCTTGTCCATTTTCGATGCGACCGGACGCCGCGGGATCCCGGCTGGTCGTCTGAGAGACGGATACATCGTGCATGAAGAGTTTGCGGGGGAGGGGAACGCGCAGAAAAAACTGAAGATCCGCGCCTTGAATCCGCCGGATACACCTCACCAGGGACGCTATTCATCGGGATCCAACGCCGCGATCATCGAGATCACCTTCGATCGTGCGGTCATTCTGCTGACATCGTTTGCAGACCGGCGAGCGCAGACCGATCTGCTCGAACGCTATACCGGCCGCCCCACCGTCCTGCAGGCTCCGTCGGGCGGAGCATCGCATGCGGTCGTTCCGGAACTGATCGAACAACTCAGGCCCCTCTATGGTGTTTTTTCACCGGTCATGTCGAATTTCGGGTCACGAGCCGTCGATCAGACCGCGACGTTCTATCAATCGATGGATTGTCAAACATTTCGCACGGATCAGGATGGCGCAGTGAACATCACGACCGACGGTCGGTCGCTCCGGATCACCTGTGGCTCCTCGGATCGCGTCGAAGAGGCGGGCCTGTGAAGTTCCGCATCTCGCACCTCATCATGATGCTGTCGGGTGTGCTCCTGACGCTGGTCGGGTCGATTATCTGGGTTTTCGCGCCCATGAGCGCGCCTCGGACAGACACAATCGAGATAACGCAGCGTGCGGATGTGCCGGTTCAGGAGTATGTGGCGATCGAGAAGCTGATCAGGCCGGCAGTGGATCGGGCCCCGGAGATCGCCGGTGAGGGTGACGAGGGTGAATCCGGGGGGGAACAGGAAGAAGCGAAGATCAACATCAACGCGGCGACCGCCGAGGACCTGATGGTGCTGCCGCGTGTCGGCGAGAAAACGGCGCAGGCGATTCTGGAGTACCGGGCGACGAAAGGCGCATTCAAAACGCTGGATGATCTCGGTGCCATCAAGGGCCTGGGCAAGAAGACCATCGATCGATTCCGGGATCTCGCATACTGTGGTCCGGTCGCGGAAGTCCCGATCGTGATTCCCACCGCGAGTTCCGAGGAAACCCGACCGGGCGGCGATACCCGATCTTCGGATCATGCAAAACCGGAATCCATGGATACGTCGGGATCGAATCCGTCATGCGACGGGAGTCGGATCAATATCAACACGGCGACGGAGGACGAACTTCAGACGCTTCCGCGGATCGGGCCGGCGATGGCAGCGAAGATCGTGCAGTATCGCGAGGAAAACGGTAGGTTTGACTCGATCGAAGCCCTGAAGAAAGTCAAAGGCATTGGTGCCAAGACGTATGAGCGCCTGGAACGGATGATTTGTGCTGAATGAGATCGGAGTGGATGGGATGAAGGAATTCAGGAAACCGGTGGCGATGGTTCCGCATCACAGGGCGATCCGGGAGTGGATCCTGACAGTGGTGCTGCTCAGTGCGGGGTGTTTGATTCTGATCGCCGCAGGCTATCGACAATACATCGCCAAAAATGCGCCGGGAGGCTACTCAAAGACCGGCACCGCGCCTGAACTCGAAGTCACATTTCTCGATGTCGGCCAGGGGGACAGTATCTTTATCCGCACGCCGTCGGGCCGGGTGGTGCTCGTCGATGCCGGTCCCGGGAAAGGCGAGTACAGCCGATTCGATGCCGGAGAGCGCGTGGTGGTGCCGTTTCTGAAACGGATGGGCATCCGGAAAATCGATACACTCGTCATGACGCATCCCCATGCGGATCATTACGGCGGGATGTTTGCCTTGCTGGGGAAGTTCGAGATCGGTGAATTTCTGGATCCCGGTCAGCCGTATCCGTCCGAACTCTACGAGAGCCTGCTCGACAAACTGGATCAGCTGGGGATTCCGTATCGACTGACACGTGCCCCCTCCACGCTTGATTGGGACCCATCGATGCTCGTGCAGGTGCTGTGGCCGGAGGAAGGCCACCTCGAGAACGCCAATCCGAACAATGTTTCGATCGTTCTTCGGATCGTTCACGGCAACAATGTGTATCTCCTCACGGGGGACATCGAGATGGAAATCGAGATGCAGTTGAATGCCTATCAAACCGGGTTGCGATCGACCGTGCTGAAGATCCCCCACCACGGTTCGACGACCAGCTCCTCACAGCGGTTTCTGGAATATGTCCGGCCCCGTTTCGCTGTCATGCAGCTCGGAATCAACAACAGATTCGGTTTTCCGGAACGCGCGATCACCGAACGATACCGAAGCCTCGAGATACCGGTACACCGGACGGATCTGACCGGTACGGCCCGCACTTTCAGCGACGGGAATCGGATCAAGGTGCAGCCCGAGAAGGGAACGCCGTTCACGATCCATCCGTTCCCGTCCGAACCCCCGGAGGCAACCCCGTAGTGTCGCTTTTTGGATTGTTCGACAAGAAACAGAAGCCGATCGAGGTGATGAAGACGAGTCCCGGCAAGCTCAAGACCTACATGCAATGTCCGATGAAATACAAGTTTCTTCATGTGGAAAACCGGACAGGCCGGAAGCTGTCGGCACACCATCTGTCGTTTGACGGGATTCTGAAGCAGGCGGTCGAGGAGTTCCAGAAGAAAACACTGATGAAGTTCGAGGATATTCAGCCGGATGAGTTGTCGCGGATGATCGAGGCGAACTGGGATCCGGCTCGATTCGAGGGTGTGGAGAATGCGGAAGAATTCCGTGAGGCCGCGCGCAAAGCCGGGCGGGTGATGACACAATGGTTTGCCGACAACCGGGCGTTTCTGTTCACACACCGCCGCGAACCGGCTCTGGGTGTTTTCGCCGAGTATTTCGTCCAGCCGATTTCCGTCTGGGTTCGCCTGGACCGGATCGAACGAATGCCCGAGGGCAATCTGCGGCTCGTGATCTTCAAATCGGGCGCTCGGCAGATCCTCCCGCAGGAAATGAAATACGATCTTGGAATCCGGCTCCAGATGGCGGCTGCGCGTGAGTTGTTCGGCGACGCCATGAATCGGTTCGCGTTCGTGTATCTGCGGGACGGCAATACGATCGAGATTCCCATCGAGGCATTGGATCTGGAGGCACTGCCCGCGGAACTTCTGGAAACGATCCGGAAAATCCAGGACGGCGATTTCGATCCGCACCTCGGTCCGTTGTGCAGTGTCTGCGAGTTTCTGGAGGAGTGTCCGGGATGGCCTGAAATGCCCTGGAAGCGTGTGGGGGAAGATCGTGAGACATACGGCAAGCGGTTGCGAATGTCGTATTCGAAAATGTCCTTGTTCGAGCGTTGTCCGCGGGCCTACAGCAAGCTCTATATCGAAAAAATCGCTCCGAAACCGCAACCGTTCTTCAGCTTCGGCTCTTGCATCCATGCGGTCATGGAAACCTTTTACGATAAGAATAACGATGAGAAGCGCTCCCTGCCGTATCTCATGCGGGTGCTCGACGAGACCTGGCCGGGATTCCGGATCGGTTATACCGATGATAACGAGGAGTCCCGGTATCGCGAGAAAGCCGTGACGATGCTCGAACAGTACTACAATCGGTTCGTGAAATCGCAGAAGTTCTTTCCGGCATCGCAGATCGAGAGCTATTTCGAAATTCCGGTCGGCGGGGATACCGTCATGACCGGATTCATCGACCGTATCGATGCGAGACTCGACGGGGGATATACCGTTCTTGATTACAAAACCGAACCGACTGATCGCTCGCAGGATGCCGTGGACAAGGATCTGCAATTGACACTCTATTACTGGGCTGCACGGGAATGGCTCAGGCTGGACATCCGGGAACTCGGTCTGTTCATGATGTCCTTCGATAAACTGATGACCACGACGCGCAGTCCTGATCAGATTCCCGGATTGCTCGAGCGCGTTGAGGCCGTCACGCGACAGATTCGCGCGGAAACGGTATTTGCACCGAGAGTGAACAAGTATTGTCTGAGCTGTGATCACCTCAACGGCTGTCCGATCGAGGAAACCGTTCGGTCAGACGGGCGATTGAGGACGATGGAGTTTACCGAAGACGATGTTTGATTCTATCGGATCGCCAACCATGCTGATGTTCGCGATGCTGGCCGGAGCGGGGGCGGTGATTGAACTGCTTCGGTATGTCGGACGGATTGAACCGGATGCCGACGGAATATCGGAGTCGACAGGATCCGGAGTTGGGATCGGATTCGCGGACGAAACGGTGACTTCGGAAGAGACTCAGATGGAGGCGGAGGAGTGGGTCGAGCCGGTATTCATGCGGGACACGCAATTCGCCCGTACGATGGTGGTGACACACGGTGATTTTGATGGATTCGCGTGTGGAGCCTTGCTGTTGAGGCGGTACGGCGATACATGCGGAATGGTGTTTTCGACGCCGCGCCGGTTGCATCGATCGCTCATCGCCGCCGCACGCGGACTGGTTCGGGGAGACACGGTCATCGTCGTCGATCTGGCGCTCCAGCAGAAACTCGAACCCGAGGTGATCCCGGTGCTTCGGAGCATGCGCGAAACCGGGCTGAAAGTGATCTGGATCGATCATCACGACTGGCCTGCCGGATTGCGCGAGCGGACGGCGCGGGAGGTGCATGAATTGAAGATCGATCCCGCTGCGCATAGTGCGGCCGAGATCGTCCGAGAGATGCTGCCGAAGGAGGATGCAGAGGCGGATCGCATCCTGCGATTCCTGCATCATGGGAGTTTTCCGGCGGACAGAGACTGGGATGAATCGTGGCGGATGCTTCTGTCTGAACTGGTGAGTCTGCGCGATTACGAAGTCACCTTGAATCTGTTGAAATCCTGGGCGGCGGGTGAACCGCCGGGGCCTGCCGGCGACTATCTGATCCGGCGTGGACGGAAGCGGGAACGACTCACCGTCGAGATCGCCGAATACAGGCATCGGAAAGAAACCACCCGTACCGGCCGGGTATTTCTGGTGATCGATGTGCGCCCAAGGCGAATCGAGATGGATCCGCAGTCACGCCTCCTGTTCGTCTGGCATGCGGATCCTCCTTCGATCATGGTCGGTTCGAAGGCATGCCGGACCCATCATGCGGATTTCTGTCTGCTGGTCTGGGAGGATTTCCGGTATTCGATCTATCGCGGTGAAGATCGCAGAATCGATTTTAAACCGCTTTTCCCGTCCGCGAAACGGGATCGGTTTGAGTTCCGGGTCGCGGGACACCATTACGCGGCATCCATCACGACAGCGCCGACGATGCGCGATCAACTCCGATCACTGGTGGACTGGCATCTTCCGGATGCCGTTGAATCGTTGATCGCGCTGGTGCGGGAAACATTCTGAACGCAGAGACGAGGAGGACAGGCGGAATGATCGATTGGGACGCATTGATTGCGGAGGCCCGGGAAGCGAGTCGTCGTGCGTATGCACCATACTCACATTACAAGGTGGGCGCGGCCGTTTTATGTGAGGACGGCCGGATCTTCACTGGGTGTAATGTTGAAAACGCATCATACGGACTCACGATGTGTGCCGAACGCACCGCCGTCTTCCATGCGCGTGTGAAGGGAATGACATCGATCCGTGCGGTCGCGGTCTACGCCCCTCAGATGCCGCCGCCTTTACCTTGCGGCGCATGCCGTCAGGTCATCGCCGAACACGGACCCGGCTGTGATATCGTTGTCGTCGATGCGGACGATAATGTGCAGCACTTTACGATCCGAGACCTGCTGCCGCACTCGTTCAGTCTGTGATCCCCTCGCGGATCACGGATGATCAAACACCATTTTCTGGACGGCGACACCGATCATTGTCCGTAGTTTGTCCTCAAGTTCCAGACAGATCGCCTCATCACCCGACATTTCCAGGATCATCAGACCGTTCGGGGAACAGAAATTGTCGTGAACCTGATGCAGGCCGATCCGGGTTTTGATGTTGCAGCCGTACTCGGACAACAGATCCTGAACGAGTCTCGCGTTCTTCATCCGCTCAGTGATGTGCACGCCCAGAATGATATGTTTTTCCACCAGTGCCTCCTGTCAGACAAACACATCGTGTTTGCCGGTTTCAACCATCTTCAGCAATTTGATCGATGTGTTCCGATCCTGTTCGCTCATTTCAGACAGTATCTTTTGGATCAGCTTTTCTCCGACAACCCGCGTTTCTTGTGAGGCGAAGTCCATGAGATATTCCCGGAATGTCGACAAGGCGTTCGGATCGCAATGATGCTTGATTTCTCCGGGTTTCGCGAGATCCATGAAGTCGTGGCCGGTTCGTCCGAGCCGGTAGCAGGCCGTGCAGAAGGACGGGATGTACCCGAGTTCGGCGACATCACGGATGACTTCGTCGAGCGGGCGGTGATCGCCGAGTGAGAACTGGCTGGCATCGAGTTCCGTATCATCGATCGAATAACCGCCGGGGTTGGTGCGGCTGCCGGCTGAGATCTGGGAGACACCGAGAGCGAACGATTCGCGCCTCAGATTCGGTGTTTCACGCGTGGACATGATGATTCCCGTATAGGGTACCGCGATCCGGAGAATCGCGACGAGTTTGCGGAAATCGATGTCCGATACCGGTTTGGGCGGGTGTTCGGCGATATCCGACCCGGTGGCTGGTTCGAGGCGGGGAACGCTGATCGTATGAGGACCGACACCGAACTTCGCTTCGAGATGTCGGATGTGCTGCATCAGCGCCAGCATCTCGAACCGCCAGTCGAACAATCCGAACAGCACCCCGATGCCCACGTCGTCGATCCCGGCTTCCATGGCCCGATCCATGACGGTCACGCGCCAATCGTAATCTTTCTTTTTCCCTCCGGTATGCATGGTGGCATACGTGTCCCGATGATACGTTTCCTGAAACAACTGATAGGTTCCGATTCCCGTCTTTTTCAACTCGCGGAATTCATCGAGAGTCAATGGCGCAATATTGACGTTGATCCGGCGTATTTCACCTTTCGGTGTGGTGGTTTTGTATATTGTGTCGATCGATTTCAGAATGTAATTCAGCCCGTCCCGGGGATACGATTCACCGGCAACCATCAGGACACGCTTGTGCCCCTGATCGATCAGGATTCTGACTTCGTGCGCGATCTCTTCCTGGGACAAGGCACGGCGTTTCAATTCGGTGTTCCGGGCGCGGAAAGCACAATACAGACAATCGTTGCTGCACAAATTGGAGATGTACAGCGGGGCGAACATGACGATCCGGGCACCGTAGATCGTTTCCTTCACAAATCGGGCGGTCTGAAACAGTTCGTTGAGCAGTTCGGGATCGCTGATGTCGCACAGGCTTGCGATCTCATCGATCGCCAATCCTTTCAACTCTCGCGCCTTCAGCAGAATCTCCCGGATTCGCTGTGCGGAACACGTCCGGTATCGTTCAAGCGTCTCGAAAATGGTCCTTTCATCAATGATCTCATGCAACTTTCTCTCGTTCATTCCAACTTGCCTTTCTCGGATTTAACTAAACCGTCTCTGAAACGATGGGTTGGGGTATCTCCAGGGTGAATCGCGCCCATTTCCCATGCTCAGAATAAGCACGGATATGGCCATGATGTGCCTGAACGATCCGGTATACCGAATACAGTCCGACACCGGTACCTTTCTGTTTGCGGAGTTCAGGAGTCTGAAGACGCGAGAACTTCCGGAACAGGCGCGCCCGTTCGGTTTCGGGAAACCCCGGCCCGTCATTTTCAACGGAAATCGTAAAACCGGAAGGTGACTGCGTCATCCGAATGCGCACGCCGCCTTCCTCAAACCCATACTTGATTCCATTCCCGATCAGATTGACCATGACGATCTTGAACAGATCCGGATCGCATTCCACCGGTTGAGGCGATTGCGGCAATTCCACTGAAATGCTCATCTTTTTCTGATCGGCCTGGGGTTTGACCATATCGATCGCCATGTCGATGATCTCACGAAAATCCAAAGTAACCGGCTTTGGATTCATTTGATTGCTTTCGATGCGCGCCAGATCGAGATATTCGCGGACAAGTCCCAGGAGATATTCACCCTTCTGCGCCATCTTCTGGATCTTGGCGGACTGATCGTCGGACAGTTCACCGAGATAGCCCTGAAGCAGAACCTTGGCATCCATGACGATGGAAGAAACAGGACTCTTCAACTCATGGCTCACGAATCCCAACATCTCGAAATAGGCCGTATTCGCGGCCGTGAGTTGTTCGATCCGATAGGCTTTCTCGATCGCCTGACTCAACCGTTCGGCCAGTGCGAGATGCTGCATGACCTCGAGTCGACTGTAGGCGTTTTTATTTCTGGAACTGCGGAACAGGAGTCCCACACTACGATTTTCGACCTTGAGCGGGCACGTCATGCTGGACCGCACGCCCTCCTGGAGAAGGATCCTCGTCGATCGGCTATCGGGATGTTCCGCATAGTATTGCTCAAGATCATTGATAATTCGAGGCCTGCCGTTGGTGATGACATCATACAGTGAGCTGCCTTGCAGATCTTCGGAGTATCCTTTACCCAGCAGAACCGGCGAATACTCCGCGCGCAGCCAGTGGGCCGTGACGCGAAGCCCGTCTTCGTCCAGAAACGATAAGCCCAGACGATCGCAGGGAAAAATCGGGAGCGTGGATTCGTAGTAAAAATGCATGACCTGGTCGAGCGATTCCGCCGCGGCGATTTTCCGGTTGATCCGTTCGATGATGTCGCGGACTTCTTCCGGCAGATCGTCGACGGTCGTACGCGCATCGGGCAGATCGATGAATTGAATGGGTGGTCGGACATTCATGCAGGCCTCCTGAAGTTTGGCGAACCAGAATGGAAACGGTTACAGTTCTTCCAGGAACGGCTTCACGTTGCCACATGTTGCTTTTATCACGTTTCGAGCTTATGGTGAACCCGGTTTTCACGGGGAGGCTTGAACAGATGACGGATTGGCTGGCATACTCGGCCGTAATCGAAGCGGCCGATCAGGCGATCGATGAGCATGAGCTTGCGGATTGGAACGATGTGCTGACTCACAGGAGTCTTCCGGATTGCATCAAGACGATCTTTCCGGAGGGTGCCGGAGTTCGTTTCATGCGCGATCTGGTGTCGGATCCCGATGACCTGATCTTTGCTCTCATGAAAAATCTGGATGTACCCGCACGATCGAAGTCAAGGCTGATCCGGGCGGTCGAAAACGCTGAAACCGATCCCGACTTCCAGTCCATACATGCGCGATTCGGCTGGCGCACACTGATCTATGTCCTGATCAGTTTCGGACAATCACCGGTCCCCGATCACAGTCAGTCCCCGAGATACCAGATCAACTGGCAGATCCCTGCCGTGTTTTTCTCAAAAGAACCCACCGCCTTTGATCTGGCTTCCTTCCAGAAACTCTATCTCATCACGATGTACACACTCGTCTGTAAAACATTGCGATTCGGATTGACCTGGACCGGAACGCGTGCAAATCGCCTGTTCGATAGTATTCCCGGCGTGGTCAGTCTCATCTCATCCGAACTTGTCTATGAAGCCAATCAGGAGTTCGCTCGCTGGTTCCCGCACGATCTGAAACCTGGGGAAGCCGTTTCCCTGGGCAGCATCTTGCCGCGTGATCTCCATGCCTGGATCCGGACCGTCATCCTGGATGAGCCGTCAGAAGAGAAGACCGTACAATCGAAAATCGACTGGATCCGGCGGAGAGACGGGCGGAAGGTGCGGGCGGAAATCGAGATCCGGCCATTCAAACCGTTTGAATTCGTGCATCTCCACGAATCGATGAACCTGGGATATCAGGGTTTGAATACGCAGAATGCCGACGAGTTGCTCCACCTCATGTTCATTCGGGACGTATCGATGCAATTCGAGGCGGAACGGGTGATGCAGGAGATCGAACTGGCCCGCAAAGTCCAGGTCCGATTACTCCCGTCCCGCATTCCCTGGACGGATCGGTTCGATGTGGCGGCCGATTGCCAGCCCGCCGGGGATATCGGAGGCGATCTCTTCGATGTCACACTACTGGAGGATGGAAGGCTGGCTCTCTTCACGTGCGACGCAACCGGGCACGGGATCGACAGTGCCATGCTGGCATCGATGGTCTCGGGTGCTTACCGCGCGTCGGTTCTCCGGGATCCGTTACCGGTACGCATTCTGGAAACCCTGGATCAGGTGCTCCGGAAAACCCGACAGAGCGGCTTCGTCACGGCGGCTTATCTGTTGTTGAATCCCAAGACCCGTATGATGGAAATCGCGCTGGCGGGGCATCATCCTCCGGTTCATCTCTGCGGAGAGGAATTCCTCCATCCCGCCGAAACTCCCGAATCCCTCCCTCTCGGAGTCTCGCTGCCGCCGTGTTACCATCTGTCGAGCCAGTCATTCAAGCCGGGAGATGTGATTGCCATCATGTCGGATGGACTGATCGAGGCCAGAAATCGGCAGAATGTTGTGTTCGATATGGCGGTCGAAGAGGTGCTTCTGGGAGCGGCTCATCAGAGCGCTTCCGGCATTCTGAATACGCTCTTCAAGTCCTTCCGTCGATTCCGGAATGGAATAGCGGCTGAAGACGATCTGACTGCGGTCATCGTCAAGATCAAATCGTGATATTTCCCAGGAGTACAAAAAAAGCCGGCAGACTGCTCTGCCGGCTTGATTTCTGACAGTCGCAAACCGAGGATTATTCGGCGATGTATTTGCCCCTCGGCGTGTAGTGTGTGTGAAGCAGATGGTGGCTGAGGTGACTGCAAGGGCCTTCTTTGAAGAATTCCGTGTAGATCTTGACGATATCCGGGTTTTCATGCGATTTGCGGACGGTATACGCCGCATCTTCGGCATAGATCGCCCGTGCACGGGCTTCGCGGATCGCCGGACTGGTCGGGATCGGCTGGCCGCCGCCACCGAGACATCCTCCGGGGCAAGCCATGAATTCGATGAAGTGGCACTGACTGAACTTGCCGCCGGCCTTGATGTCTTCCATGACTTTCTTGGCGTTGGCGGTTCCATGGCAAATTCCCACTTTCAATGTGGCACCCAGCAACCAGCTGAAATCGGTGAATAGCCCTTTGAGGAGATCCGGTACCGGACCGACTTTCTCGATTTTCAGTTCGGCATACTTCACGCCTTCGAAACCTCGAACCGGAATGATATCCGCGTGCTCGAAGATTTCCTCGACCCGGATCCCCGTGACAATCTCGATGACCGATCTCAAAGCAGCTTCCATGACGCCTCCGGTCGCTCCGAAGATGACGCCGGATCCCGTCGCCGTTCC
>CAYYMM010000075.1:0-23086 GCA_964472395.1 uncultured bacterium
GCACAATGCGATCCGCGAAGGCGATACGTTGCCGTATGGCGCTGAGATGAATCCGGGGAATCTCGTCGAGGCGATCGATCGGGTGGCGGCGGATATCGGATGGGGGAAAAAGGAGACGCCGTCGAGGCCCGGGGTATCGACCGGGAAGGGTTTTTCGCTCTTCTGGAAATCGCCCGCGATGCCTCCTAATGCGGCATCATCGGCATTTCTGAAGTTCAACGAGGACGGCAGTGTCAATCTGATGGTGTCGGGCATGGAGATCGGGCAGGGATTTCTCACCGTCATGGCGCAGATTGCCGCCGAGGAACTCGCGCTGCCCGTTTCGAAGATCCGTGTCGAGACGCCGGATACCGACCGGAACGCCTACGAGTGGCAGACCGTCGGGTCGCATGTGACATGGGGATGCGGGAACGCCGTGCGGGCTGCCGCGCGGGAGGCCCGTGAGAAGATGTTCGAGGTTGTCCATCGGGCGTATGGGTTCGATCCCGCGGATCTGTATCTGGAAAACGAGCACGTGAAATGTCGTGAAAAACCGGATTTTACACTGGCATACCGGGATTTCGTGATCAGCGGCATTCAAACCCCTCACGGGAATTTTCTGGGTGGACCGGTTCTGGGGAGCGGGATGTTCATGCCGGAGTTCACGTCGGCCACCGGAGATCCGGAGACGAGCCAGGGTGGGCATCCTAACGTGCATTACACCGTGGGTGCCGCCGCGGCGTCGGTCGAGGTGGATCGTGCGACGGGCAAGGTGCGGGTGCTCAAGACGAGTCTGGCCGTCGATGTCGGGAAGGCCATCAATCCCGATCTGGTCAACGGTCAGGTCGTCGGAGGCATGGTGCAGGGCCTGGCGACCGTGCTGTATGAGGACATGAAGTTCGATGAACGCGGCAAGTTGCTCAACCCGAATTTTACGGATTACAAGATCCCGACCGCGCGGGATATACCGGATGAAATCGGATCGATCATCATTGAAACGCCTCAGCCGGACGGACCGTTCGGGGCGAGGGGTGTCGGCGAGCACACGATGATTCCGAGCGCTCCGATCATCGCGAACGCGGTGAACGATGCCGTGGGGGTGCGGATCAAGAGCATGCCTCTGACTGCGGAGAAGATCGCGCTCGAGATCGCCGGGACCTATGCGGATCCTCACTTTACGACCGGCGGACGCTGCAAGATGCCGACGGAGAACTGAGGCGGGATAAGAGACATGCCGAAGCTGACCGTGATCGTTCCGTGCCGAAATGAAGAGACGATGATTCGCGAGTGTCTGGAGTCGGTGAAATGGGCCGATGAGATTTTCGTGGTGGATTCGGGATCGACTGACCGGACGGTGGAGATTGCCCGGGAGTATACGGCCCGGGTTGTCGAACATGAGTATGTCAATTCGGCCGCGCAGAAGAACTGGGCGATCCCGCAGGCGACGCATGAATGGGTGATGGTGATCGACTGTGACGAGCGTGCCACGCCCGAGTTGCAGGATGAGATCCGGGGATTGCTCGGGGGCGGCGATCCGGCGTGTGACGGGTATTGGATTTACCGGAAGAACACGTTTTTCGGCAAACCGGTGAATCATTGCGGCTGGGAGCGGGACAAGGTATTGCGGTTGTTTCGCCGGGATCGGAGCCGGTATCAGGACAAGCATGTGCATGCGGAGGTGATGGTGGAGGGGACGGTGGGTGTGCTCAAGGGGAAGCTGGAGCATCACACGTATCGGTCCTTCGACCAGTATCTCGAGAAGTTCGGGCGATATACGACGTGGAGTGCGCTGGATTTGAGGCGTCAGGGGAAGAAGGCGACGTTCGGGCGGATTTTTTTAAGGCCGGTGTTCCGGTTCATCAAGATGTATGTGTTGCGTCAGGGATTCCGGGATGGCACGGCCGGGCTGGTGTTGTGCTGGCTGGCGGCGTTCAGCGTGTTCATGAAGTATGCGAAGCTGTGGGTGATGCAACGCGTGGATGCGGGGGAATCGGGGATCGAATAATCAACAGTAGTGCTCCTATGCGTCCATCGGAGGAACCGAATGCTCCGTATTGCAGTGTGGGTCCTCATGATGATCGTTTCGATGAAATGCTTCGGCATCGAGCCCGAGGACATGGAGCCGAACAAGTGGTACGATCTTCAACCTGTGACAATGAATGTTCGGGATTTACATTGCGATCGGACAAACCCTGGGAGGATGGTTGCTCTCAAAGAGACACTCAACACTTCTGATTATTCCACCAGGGTCGAACCTGTTATCAGTTTCGATTCTGGAAGAAGCTGGCAGATCCGATCGAATGGGATTTCTGAAGAATCAATTGCAGACGGGGATGTTTACAATACAAATCTTTTTCTTTCTTATAACAGCGGCAAACCGACTCTGATATATATTTGTTTCAGGGATCGCTGTGTTAGTGTGTATAAGAGCCAAGATTTCGGGCTCAACTGGACCCGCACGGGAACACTGACCGTTGATGTGTTATGGGGATCCAATATCCATCCCGAGAAGGGGTATATCCTGCTTGCGACACAAGATGATCCAGATCCAGAGAGTTTCGCTGAGATTTACAAGAGTACGGATGATGGGAAGACTTGGATACTTCCATATGTCGTGGAGACAACCGGAGCAGGATTCAAAGGATTTGAATTCTCGCCGCACGACACGAGTACAGTATTCAGCTTTGGCAGAGTAGATGGACAGACAATCGTTAAAAGTCAGGATGATGGGCAGACTTGGACGTCGATTAGCGGTGCGATTGCGTCGATTAACCTCAAAGGACTCGCGTTTCATCCTGAGTTACCTCAAACAATATTGGCTGTTCCTGGTGGAGGGTATCAATTGCCTCGACCATTCCTTCGCACCGATGACGGTGGAGCGTCATGGTATTACTTTGGACCTGATGATCTCTGGCATGGACAGGCTCATGCTAATTCGATCATCTTTTTTCCTGATGATCCAAAACAGGTCGCCGTGATCAACAATCTTGAGTGTAATACACTCCAGACGAGTACTGATGCAGGATCAACGTGGACCACGATATGGGAGGCCGATCAGATCGATCCGAGCTTTCTTTTAAAATTTACAACATCGCCTTGGGAAGACAAGAAAGTATTTACGAATTTGCGTGGATTGTACTCTACGTCGGATAATGGACGAACTTGGCAAATAACCGGAATGGCCGAGTCTCAACATCCTGCCTTAAGGATTGGATGGCGACATTCGACCGATCCTTTAAAGCTGGTCAGTCTGCAAAATGACGTGGGCGGTTTGTTCTCTTCCGATGGGGGGCACTCCTGGCATCAAGCATCCGGTGTTCCAGGGAACTGGTATTGCCTATATGGCGATCTCATTCAATCAAATTCTGATTATACAAAGATGTACATTATGCGCGAACCCGAAGGGATGTGCTCCAATTCGACGGCGCGCCAGATCATGGAAAGCGACGATTGGGGTCGGTCATGGAGACTTATTCCGGTTCTACAAGAAGGTAACATGGCGGTGCTCAAACCTTCAATGACATTACCTAATAGAGTTTTTACGATTATGAAGTTAAATACAAAATCAGTTACGAATAGATTGTTAGTATCAGATAATGCATGTACGACATGGTTGCAAATCTCTCTCCCAATTGGCAATTATCAATTTTCTGATATAACCGATTCAATACATGATCCCAATGTTTGGTTGCTACTAGGTGTCACGATGCCTGAGAAGGAACTTCGCATTTTCCGAAGTGATAATAATGGAGAAAGCTGGGCTGACATTGCAGTACCGGGGGGATTAATCGCCATTGTTGAACTTGGAGATGAGACACATTCGAACTCGATATCTATCAACCGAAACCATCCAGAGATTATGTATGTGTATTCCGGTGGGTTATGGATTTCGCATGATTATGGGTTGACTTGGGAAAACAGACTAGCGCTTGGTCAATACAAGAAGTGCCCCAAAGATCAGTTTTCATACGATCCAGACAATTCAAATGTGCTGTATATTAATAAAACTGGAGGTTTTGGATACACAATGCACAGAAGCAATGATGAGGGGAGGACCTGGTCTGCAGGAACCTTTCCCGAGATCACGATCGCTCTTCCGGGCGGGATCATTCTGGATGCAAGAAAGATGTCGGTGATGAAGATCGAAACGAAATCACCCAAGGTGATTGTGTCGGGATATCTGAATACATATCTGACCGGTCATGAACCGGGCGTTGTCGCCCTGGCGGCGATCGCCGTTGACGATGATCCGAACGACGAGGTCGAACATGTCGGGTTGCTCTTCGGCGGACAGGAAACTGGAGTGCGCCTGGATCGATATGAAGACAGCTCGATCTTCACGGTGACATACTCCGATGTCGTGTTCCCGGCCTCCGGACCGATGATGCTCGATTTCAAGGCCATGGACCGGTTCGGGGCCCGAAGTCCTGGGGCGGTTCGGGTTCATGTTGAGCCCTGACGACCTATATGGCTACCTATGCAAGAGCGCCGTATGGCAATTGGAGGTGCTCTTAGGGGCGGTCCTGAGAAATATCGACTGAGTATGCATGCGATGTTTCGCAACGGCAGGCGGCTGTTCGCACTGACGGGCGACTCTTCTGAGTGTCATACCCGCGGAGGCTGGTTAACCTTCGGAGTGTCATACCCGCGGAGGCGGGTATCCAGGCCGTATATGAGCGAAGATGCCGATCATGGCTGGATTCCCGCTTTCGCGGGAATGACGACGTTGACAATTCTGGCGAAGCCACTGGAGACCCTGAAGTTCCGCTTTCGCGGGAATGACATGGCTTGGTGGGTTGTCCCGGAGCGTCATACCCGCGGAGGCGGGTATCCAGATGCGATAAGCAACAAGGCATTCATTTCACATCGGTAAGACTTCCCAAAGGTCGGACCAACGTGGGTTCGTTTCCTCTATCAGCTTCAATTTCCAGGATCGACTCCACTTTTTCAAGCGCTTTTCTCTATGAATGGCATTCTCGACATCTTCATAAATCTCATAGTAGACGAGTTTGTCCACCGCGTATTTTTGCGTAAACCCATGAACTACCTTGTTTTTATGTTCCCATACTCTTCTCCGGAGGTCTGATGTCACTCCGATATAGAGAGTACCATTTCTTTGACTGGCGAGAATGTAAACAAAATACTGCTTATTCATGATGGGTTTTCCTGTCTTTATACCTGCTAGTGACAGTGTCTTTTCAAGCTGATGACGGATTTTCTATTTTCAAACTGGATATTATCACATTGACCCAGAAAGATCTACCGGATGACAATACTGGTGAATAACTCAACAGTTTTTCGAATTCCAAAATTACAAAGCTGGGGATCCTGGCGTTCGGTCTGGATTTCCGTAGGCGCGGGAATGACACAGGTAGGGTGCATTGTCCCCGTGTGTCATACCCGCAGAGGCTGGTTAACCTTCGGAGTGTCATACCCGCAGAGGGAGGCTAAATTTCTGAGTGTCATACCCGCGGAGGCGGGTATCCAGGTCGTATATGAGCAAAGATGTCGATCATGGCTGGATTCCCGCTTTCGCGGGAATGACGATTTATCGCCTTTATAGAATCCACCACACTCACCTGGATTCCCGCTTTCGCGGGAATGACGACGTTGACAATTCTGGCGAAGCCATTGGAGACCCTGAAGTTCCGCTTTCGCGGGAAAGACACGGGTCGTCTCAATACATCCGATATCGTCAGTTGACGCGGTGCCTCGTTTGCATTACATAGACAATCAACCGCCGCGTCCGGCTCGACTTCGCTTCGTATCGACTCACGACGCACTCAGGAGGCACCCATGGGATTTCTTAAAAATCTTGAAAACCGCGGATTCATCCAACAGATCAGCGACCCCGCACTCTATGACCTGCTCGAAAAAGAACACGTGTCCTGCTACGCCGGTTTCGATCCCTCCGACAGCAGCCTGCATCTCGGACACCTCATCCCTATCATCGGACTGATGCACTTCCAGCAGGCCGGACACCGCCCCATCGCCGTCGTCGGAGGCGCTACCGGCATGATCGGCGACCCGAGCGGACGAGATCAGGAACGAAACCTGCTCACCATCGACACCATCCGCGCCAACGAAATCGGTATCAAATCGCAACTCAGCCGGTTTCTCGATTTCGATCGCCCCGATAACCCCGCCATTCTGGTCAATAACTTCGACTGGACCAACCCGTTCGGCTATCTCGAGTTCCTCCGCGACGTCGGCAAGCACTTCAGCGTCAACACGATGATCGCCAAAGAATCGGTCAAAAAGCGCCTGGAATCCCGCGATCAGGGCATCAGCTACACCGAGTTCTCCTACCAGATTCTCCAGGCCTATGACTTCCACCACCTCAGCAAAAGCCACGGCTGCCGCGTCCAGATCGGCGGGTCGGATCAGTGGGGTAATATCACCGCCGGCATCGACCTGAATCACCGGATGGGCGGCGAACAACTCTACGGAATCACCTTCCCGCTCCTCATGACGGCGGCAGGCAAGAAATTCGGCAAGAGCGAAGGCAACG
This sequence comes from uncultured bacterium, assembly GCA_964472395.1. Classification (GTDB taxonomy): domain Bacteria; phylum CSSED10-310; class CSSED10-310; order CSSED10-310; family CALFER01; genus CALFER01. Next base: position 6,491 of record CAYYMM010000075.1, read on the forward strand.
CGGTCTGGCTCGACGGAACCCGCACCAAACCATACGAATTCTACCAGTATCTGTTCCAGTCCGACGATCGTGACGTCGTCCGATTCCTCAAGATCTTCACGCTGCTCCCGGATGAGGAGATCGCAGCACTGGCCGAATGCGTGGCGAGAGATCCCGAGAAGCGTGAGGCACAGCGGCGGCTGGCTTACGAGGTGACTCGCCTGGTGCACGGTGATGCCGGTGTGCGCGCCGCCGAAGGGGCGACCCGGATCCTGTTCGGGACCGAGAGCATTCGCGGGTACGACGACGATACGCTCACGGTCATCTTCAGCGACGCGCCGTCGGTCGATGTTCCCCGGGACTCGCTCGGCCAGGGAATCCCCCTGCTCGATCTGCTCCCGATGACCGAACTGTGCAAATCGAAAGGTGAAGCCCGGCGGCTGGTTACCTCCGGCGGCCTTTATATCAACAACGATCGCGAGACACGGCTGGACAAGATCGTCACGATGGACGATCTGGCTTCGCCGTCATTCCTGGTTCTGCGCTCGGGAAAGAAAACCTATTTCCTGGTGCGCTTTACCGGATAGGAGATTCGGGATGAAACGCTGGATGACGATCGGAATGTTCCTGATGGTTTCCATGGCTCTCGTGTTTGCGGGCTGCCAGAAAAAGGAAAACACATTCGAAAAGGCCGGGAAGAAGATCGACAAAGCGGTCCAGAAATCAGCCGATGCGGTGAAAGATACCGCCAAGGACATTCAAGAAGGTGCCCAGGATGCTGCCAAGGATCTCAAAGAGGACGCGCAGGAAGCAGCACAGGATCTGAAGGAAGGCGCTCAGGACGCGGCCAAGGAAATCAAAGAGGGCACCGAAAAAGTCGTGGACAACACGAAAGAAGCCGTCGACGAGGCTGTGAACAAATAATACCTCACTTTTTTCGCATCAGCGCACCACATCCGTTTCACACATGATCCGGCTTTTCCCCTGCTTTTTTGCGGCCCGCAACGCAGCGCCCGCCGAGCGCACCAGTTCGTCTCCGTCCATCTGCTGAGGCGGCGAAGCAGCAACACCAATGCTCGCGGAGATGTTTGTCTGGCCTCCTTTTGAGGCGAATTTACCAAGAGTCAGCGTGCGGTGGATCCGACGGGCCAGCGCCAGCGTGCCTTCCTGATTGGAATGCGGTGAGGCAACCAGAAAACGGTCTCCGGTAAAATGCCCCACCAGATCGCTTTCCCGGCATTCCGCCCGGATCGCTTCCGCCACCTGCTTCAGGATGATGTCGCCGCCCGAAAGCCCGAACCGGTCGTTGATTTCCTTGAAATCATCGATGTCGATGATCATGACGCCCATCGCATGCCCATGCCGTGTGGCGCTTTTAATCAGACCATGAAGGGAATGCAGCGACGCCTGCCGGTTCGGTAATTGTGTGGCGAAATGAAGCTGCGAGGTCTCGTCGATGGTTCGCAACAGGCGTTTTCGTTCCAGAGATAAAAAAACCAGGTACCCGGCATTCAAAAGCAGCGCGACCCAGAGCACACCGGAGGCGATCTGAACGGTCAAAATCGACTGGGTGGAGAACAGAATGACACCTGAGATCGTCAGGGCAATCACGGCCAGCGATACATATATCCAGGCGATCACATGCATAAAAATCCTCCTTGATCGAGATATCAGTATAATCCTCTGACGCAAAAAAACAAATCCAACGACTGATTCGGTCGGAACAGGAATCCCCTACCGTTTCCGGAACGCCGGCACGGAGACCGGCGCAACCCACTTGATTCTTGATTCTGGAGATGGCGGCAGGCAGGGACGCCTGCCGCACCATTCCGGAGATCGTGGCGTTCTGGTCATTCGTGCGATCCGAAAGGGTTTTTCTTCAGATCGTGATGTGGTATGAATCGTCGGCCAGGGAGGTCTGATATGACATTCTCGCGCGATACATGCCTGCTGATCGATTTCGACGGGACAATCGTCGATTCCGAACCGATTCATCTGAAGGCCAATTCAGAAGCGTTTGCAGCGTTCGGACATCGGATGGACGTCGACGAATACTATCGGCACTGGAGCCTTCTCGGTGAGGGACCTTCCGGGGAAATATCGCGGCACAACCTGACGCACATCGAGGAAAAAACCGTCCGGAATCTCGGACGCACCGCCTTCGCCCGCCTCATTCAATCCGAACCGATTCCGCTGCTCCCCGGCGCCCGTGAGTTTCTCGATTTTATCACCCGCTTGAATCTACGCGCCGTAATCGCTTCAAATACACCTTCGGACTTCATCCGGATCATGATGCGCCGGGCCGGTCTCGACGACTGCCCGATTCCGGTGATCGGCGGCCGCGACGGGCTGCGCGGAAAACCGTTCCCGGATATCTTTCTCGATGCCGCCAGTCGTCTCGGAGCACTCCCCTCGAACTGCATCGCGGTCGAAGATACGCTCAAGGGACTGAACGCTGCGCGCGCCGCCGGCATGCCCTGTCTGGTCGTGCCATGCTTCCGGTATCCTCCGGCGGACTACACCGGTGCGGTCGAGGTGTTCACCAATCTGCATCAGATTGTCGACTGGATGAAAGAAAATATGTTATAAACGGGATATGACGATCCCGGGTTCCCGTGTCACAGTCGCGTTGGTGCTGTTCGCCTGCCTTGCCCTGACCAGTCAAGCGCATCGACCCGTCGACATCGAACTGCTCCATCCTGCCCGACTCGTTCCTGTCCCGGGCATTCTGGCCGAATCCGATGCGGAATGGGGGGATGTCCTGCTTGCGATCCCGGATATGCCGGACAACATGGCCCGCGCCGTGATTTTTCCTCGTGAGGCGATCCGTCCGGTCACGATCGGGTCGGTCACCTCCCCCTGTGAGTTACTCATGATCACGAAGGAGCATGTCATTGTCGGGTTGAATCGCGGTATCCGAAGCGGCCGTGTGTATTGCTCTCCTGCGTCTGTCGTCGCGTGTGTGCTGCTTCCCGACGGTTTTTGCGATCGCAATGGCATCGCTTCTGGCAACCTGATCAACATTCGCTCGGAATCGTTGTCACCCAAAAGCAGCTCCCGCCGTAGCTCGGATGAAGAAGTCTCGGCACGTGACCTTCTGAATCGGAATCTCGAACGATTTCCCGACGACGACGATCTTCGGGAACACATCGGTCTGTTCGAAGCTGGTGTGAACAATCTGCCCGCCGCTCAGGCCATTTTTGAGACTCTCATCCAGAAGTCGCCAACTGCCGATCGCTGGTACTGGCTCGCTGCGGTTCTCGCTGCCCAGGCTCGGATGGAGGCAGCCACCGCATCGGCACGGACAGCGCTCGAACGGGATCCTCGGCATATCAAAGCCTTTCAGTTGCTGATACGAATCGTGAACTCCGGGTCCGACTCCGCAGCCACTCTCCGGTATCTGACCGAATACGCGACGCGTCAGGCCGACTCCCCGGAACTGCGCATCGAACTGGCTCGATTCCATCTCAACTCCGGAAACTCCGAACTCGCACAAAGCGTGCTGGACGGAATTCCGGCGTTGCACGACACCGACCAGCAGGCCCGGTTTCATCGACTGAAGGGGGATCTTTTTCTTCGGCTCGGGGAATACAGCTCGGCAGCCCGGGAGATCGCCGCCTATCTGAGACTCTATCCGTACGATCCGCATGCGTCCGATCTGCGAATCTTTATTGCGCGTCACGCGGGGTCTCGCGACAAGGATTCCCGATGAAATACACCCGTCGATCGTTTTCCGTGTTCGTCTCCGCGCTCATATTGCTGGTCACGGCCTGTCATGACTCCTCTCCCCGCAAACCGAATCTGATCGTCATCACCATGGACACGACCCGCGCGGATCATCTCGGATGCTACGGATACAAGCAGATCAGGACTCCGAACATCGACGGGCTCGCGACCCGGGGTGTTGTGTTCGAAGAGGCATTCAGCGCGCAGCCCGTGACACTCCCCTCACACTGTTCGATCATGACCGGTCGCTATCCGTTTCATCACGGGGTGCGCGACAACAACATCTACAAGTTGCCGCAGGATGAGCAGACTCTGGCCGAAATACTTGTGGATGAAGGATATCTGACGACGGCATTCATCGGTTCGTTCATTCTGTCGCACGAGTTCGGGCTGGATCAGGGTTTTCATTTCTACAACGATGCGTTCGTCCGCCCGAAGCAGAAAGGACAGTTGCCGGTCGATCGACGGGCGTCCGAGATCAGTTTTCTCGCGAACGAATGGTTCGATGCGGTGGCCGACGAGATCTCGACGCGGCCTTTCTTCCTATGGCTTCATTATTACGATCCGCATGCGGATTATGATCCTCCGCAGCCATACCGCACGGCGTATTCCAACCCCTACGACGGTGAAATCGCGTATCTCGACGATTGGCTCGGATACCTTTTTGACAGCGTGAAAACGCACGGTCACTGGGATAACACGATCATTGTTCTCACGGCGGATCATGGGGAAAGCCTCGGCGAATACGGTGAGATGACCCATGGGCTCTTTATTTACCGACCGACGACGCATGTTCCCCTCATCCTTCGATTTCCGGAAAACAGGGAGGCGGGACGGCGTATCACCGATCGGGTTTCGTCCGTGGATATCGTTCCGACCATCCTGGGGCACCTGGGCATCACGCGTGACATCCCGTTCGACGGTATCGATCTGAACCCGCGGATCAGGGAAGGGGGCACGCTGCAGACTCGTCCGGTTTACAGTGAAGTGTTCATTCCGAGGAGTTTCAACTGGAGTGAACTCAAGGGGATCCGGGAAGCATCGAGCTGTTACATCCGAGCGCCGAAACCCGAGTTGTATGATATCGAAGGCGGACGGCCGGAGCAGGAAAATCGGTATGATACGGATCCGGGCGAAAGCGGGCGTCTGGAGGGGATTCTGGGCGGACTGCTGAAGACGGAACGGCAGGACGTGCCGGAGACCGTGGCGGTGTCCGAGGAAATGGAAGGAAAGCTCCAGGCGCTGGGATATCTGGTGGGCTCAACCGAGAATCTGACGCCATCGAAGATCGGATTGCCGGATCCGAAAGAGATGGTGGGGGCATTTCAGGATTACCAGAAGGCTCAGATGTTCATCGCGCGCAGTGATTATGAGGCCGCAGTCGAGGTGTTGGAAAAAGTGGTGGCGAAGGATCCGGACAATCCGAGATTCCTGACCGATCTGGCGAATGCATGCATCGAGATGGAGCTGTGGGACGAAGCGAGGACGCACGTGTCTCGGGTGCTCGAACTGAATGATCAGGACATAAAGGCCCGGTATCTGCTGGGGATGTGTTTTATTCAGGAGCAAGACCCGGTGCAGGCCGAAACGCAGTTCCGGCGCATCGTCGGGCAAAACCCCAACCACTATCCATCGCTGTTTCAACTCGGGATCCTGGCGATTTCCGGATCGCGCTGGGATGAAGGCTTCCACGCGTTCAGCGAATGCCTCCGGCTCAATCCCAAGGATGCCCGTGTTTTAAACAATTTGGGCTACATCGAGATCAAGGGACGGAATCGAATCGCCGAAGGCATCGGGTTGCTCGAGCAGGCCGTCGAGGTCGCCCCGGATGATCCGGATGTGCTGCTCAGTCTCGGCAATGCGCTTAGGCAGCAGGGGCAATTTGATGAAGCTCGGAAGCATCTCGAGCACGCTCTCGAGATCATTCCGGATCGGGTGGATCTGATTGAGGAACTCCGGTCGATACAGGACTTGATCGCTGTTGGTGACTCGTGACTCGTGGCTGGTGACTTCTAAGAAACAAAATCGCCTATGTTATGTCAAACTTATGTTTGCTGCCATGAATGTCATTCCGGGCGAAGCGTCAGCAGTCTGTTATGGGGTTTCCGGCCGATCTATAATCTCTCACAGAGCCACGGAGGCACGGAGGATTCGGACAAAACCGTATCATTTTCTGCATGGTTTCAAAGCGTCCGGGCTCAACGTCTCTGTGCCTCTGTGCGAGATATCGTTCGGCTTCGTCGGAAGGTGAACCCGGGATAAATCTTTTTTTCACTGCACGAAATGGAAACTGTTTCATCTCTTTATACATGAGTTACAGCGGAGGACTTGTACTCATGCAGAGTGATCATTCCAGGAGGTGTTGAATGAAACAGAAATGGATCGGTGCGATGTTCCTGATCATGTGCCGTATTGCATCAGCGCAGATCATAATCGGTCCAGAAGTGACCGGGACACACGCTCATCTTACGCATACGTACGGAGGCGAAATAGATACATCTCTCTCCAGCGTACATTCTGATGGAATCCGGAGCGGATTGAACTACACCGGTACTTCCGCCGGCCCTTTCCGTTCATACTGGTTTACATTCAATCGGGGCGTCATGGAGTTCGATATTCAGAACACACTGTCAAGCGCTCCGTTTCCCGTACCCGGTCTGACAGCATATAATTGGTCGGCTTCTCTGGATGATCTGACCGTCTCCGATGCAACCGTGCCCGGATTCGAAATCGGAATCGATCTGTTCGATATGGATGATTCGGCTCAGGATGGCGTTCTAACAAATGGCGACCGAGCGGAACGGCAGTTCATCGAACGGATATCGATTACGGTTCCATCGCCGGGGCAGACGTTTGCGATCGATGTCACCGAAGCGCTTCGGCATGATCTGTTTGGTTCAAATCCGCAACCGACAAGCGGGTTTATATTGAAGCCGACCGAAGCGACCTGGTATGTGCGCTCGCTGGTCAATTGGATGGATGAACCAAGAATCTACGTATACATGCCGAGGCGGACACCGACACCCACTCCGACCGTGGGGCCGGGTGAACCCACAAACACGCCGCATCCTCCGACTGCAACCCTGCCTCCGACCTGGACACCATCTCCCACGGTGACCGCAACCCTAACGCCTGTTCCGACTCCGGGATGCGGAAGTCTGTGCGTATCGCTCTGGATGCCCGCGCACGACTTCGCGCCGGGAGACACGTGTTCGTGTCATGTGGTGGTCTGCAATCCCGGACCGACGCTCTACGACAACATCCCGTTGTTCGTGATTCTCGATGTCTTCGGAGACTATTACTTCTGGCCGGATTTTTCAGCTTATGCCTTTGAGGTGATCCCCGTTCTCGATACGCAACCCCTCATTTATCCGGTCCTGCAGCCATTTCAGTGGCCGGATGGTGCCGGATCGGTGACAAGCGGGGTGCGGTGGCTGGCAGCCATGACGAATCCCGAGCAGACGGCCGTGATGGGCGAGATGGACATCTGGGAGTTCGGGTGGCATCAATAATGATGTTACGGGCCGGTTCTCGTTGCACCGAACCGGGTCGGATCACTCGTGCCAGCCGAATTCGAACTGACCCAGAGTTCCGATCAGTGTCGTGATGGCATCGTCCGTCATCGCGGCATACCACCGGATTCCACTCGCGGAACCCGCTCCCTCTGGCCAGTTGAATGCCGGAAGCACCGTGATATGCGTCATACCCGGCGGGACATCTTCGGTGTAGTGATCGAACGATGAGAATGCCGGGGCGAAAAAGTAGGATCCATACACATCGAGCAACGCAAAGACCGGCACATTGTCCATCGCGGTCGCTCCGGGGTTGCAGATGTAAAGATGGCAGGCGCAGAGATCGCCCGGAGCGAATTCAGTGGCCGGCATGAGAATACTGCAGCCGAGTTGCGAACAGGGAGGGGGTGTCGGGGTCGAGGCGGGGGGTGCGGATGGGGTGGGTGAAGGAGAGCCGGGCATCGGTGTCGGTGTGGGGGTGTAGGGGCGACCGGTTTTAAAATAGATTTTGTTCTCATTGACATCCGTAAAGGCCAGTCCAACCCGGTTCTGTTCGACATTCCAATCCGCCGCCAGCACGGAATGCGGCGAATAATCGTCCATTCCGGACATCGGTTCCGTGATCCAGTCCATATAATAGTAGGCATATCGGAATCCGGTTTGAGTCGAGTAATACACGAAATACAGATTCCGGATGCCGAAACCCTCGTTGTCCGCGGCGGCCATCGTGCAACCGAAAAACGCCGGTTCCGTGGCGATGGTGGTATCGTAAAAGGATGTTCCGATGACAAGGATGTATCGGAGACGCTCATCGTCCACATCCGGAATTTCGATATAGGCGATCAAGGGGACGTTGCCTTCGAGCAGCACCATGTCGATCCATCCGCACGCATCCATCGGTTCCATCGAATACACGTCGAAATCGTTTGCACCCTGACGAATGGCGTATTTCAGTGATTGCGTATCGTCGTCGAACCATGTGAACCGGGGCACGAAGTTCGAATCGACCGCGATCGACATGTATTTCCGGATGAGGTGTGCCGAAATGCGCTCGATGACCTCGTGATGCCAGGTCGATCCGGATTTGTACGAATAGACGACATCCCGTTCGGGGTTGTCCGCACGTGTCCAGATGATGTGCGGGTCGCCCGCCGCGTCGATCGCGAGATCCATGTAGATGGTATCGGCCGTCGAGGGGATCGTTTCGGACGTGAACCACATCGACGTGCGGTGGGTCAGATTGAGCGCATCGTCGGTTTCCGAATCGAACAGGACGTGGGGGACCGTGTCGTCCAGGTCGAGACTCAGGGTTGCGCCGAACGGCGTGAATGCTTCGCTCGATATGAGTTCCGGCACGGACCATCCTTCCCGTGTCCATTTCATATACCGAATCTGTTCGGCCATCTCGACCGAGAAAACCAAGTGATACGCACCGGAGGGGTCGGCTTTGAGATCGATCACCCGTGCGGCGGTGTTTGTCGCGCCGTAGATCTGGTTTGCGGCGGACCAGGACAGTTGACATCGGGCGACGGGAACCAGGACGAGTACAGATCCCAGAATGCAGATAACTGTCAGGTATAAGGCATTGTTCAGTCGCGTCATCTCGAGTCCTCCTGTTCCATGCGGTCTGGAAGATTGAATCTGACTGAATGATAGAATTGAAAGGACCAAAGAGCAAGTGCTGACGGAACGCGACCCGTGGTTCTGTCGTGCCGATTTGACGCTCTGAGCGATTTTCTTTAAAACCGAAACAGGGGGAGGTTCATCCAATATGACGCATCGACAGATTTGTGCTGTGGTGCTTTTCGTGTGCAGTTGCATCTTGAGCCTGGCTTCAGCGACACCCAGCGAGAGCGGGAAGCCTTTCTGCGAATTTCAGAATATGAGCGGACATGATCGGATCCCGAAACCCGATGTGGATCCGCTGTTCGCGTATTCGCTGGAACTCGGAGCGGAGGATCTGCGACAGTCGGTTCGAGAAGACAGGACGAGTCTGTTTCTCGAAAATTTCGAAGATGGATACATGTTCGGATGGCTGGATGCAGGAGTGGGCGATGACGCATACCTGACGAACTACACGGCCGGCGGAGCGACTCTCATCAGTCTGTTCATGTACAATGCGTCATCGACCTATCAGGGGCTCTACCATCTGTTGAACGAAATAACCCCGCAATACATCAGTGTATGGATGCGACCGGTATTGTCGGGAACGAACAGTTCCTTCATCGTCATTGGAGACGGGAATACCGTGGTCAACAACGGCGTCGTTTTTTTCTATGCGGACGCTTCGGGGCATTGGATGGCATATTCCAACGGGTACTATGATTGTGGCGAGTATACTCCGGACACATGGCACATGATCGAGTTCGTACTTGACTGGCCGAGTCGCACGTATCGCGTCTTTGTCAACGGCCAACTTCAGCAGCTCGGCATTCCGTTCAATGCCACAGAAACGACATCATTGAGCGAGTTGCATATCTTCAATTACGATGTGTCGGCGATGGCGTATTGGGACGAGTTTGTCATCGCGGATAAAAAATACGGACGATGTACCGAATGTCCCAGCTCGGATTATGGGTTGCCACAGATCGACATATCGCAACGCGTCCACAACGATTTGATGACAACGGGAGGATGTCGGCGGTACATCATGTATCTGTATGCCGGATATCCGTACCAGTTCAGCACGTGTGAAGCCGGGGGAAGTTACACCGGTGACCCGATTCTCGAGTTGTTCGATTCGTATTGTCAGATGATCACAAGCAATGACGATTATTGCTCGGACGGTCCGAGGATCGACTTTGTCCCTTCGATCACCGACATCTACTTTCTTCAAGTCCGTTCGACGACGACGGCGAATGCGACCTATCGAATCAACTATCAGATGCAATACCCCAACTGCACGTCATGTCCATACACAGATTACATCGTCAATCCGGGACCGTACTACCAGACTCATTCCGGAGTCGTTCCACTCGCGGGGTGCGTGAAGTATCGCGTCAACCTCGTGGCGGGGATCGAGTATCGGTTTTCATTGTGTGAAGGCGGAGGAACGGCGGATTTTGACACATACATGATTCTCCGGGATTCAGCCTGCAACTGGTGGTACTCCAACGATGATACGTGTGAAACGCGTTCAGAGATCATCTGTGAACCGTTGTATACTGGCGAGTATACCCTCGAGATCACGAGTTGCTGCAACGGCGGGGGCGGTGGCAATTACACGCTCGCATACTACGGGGACACCTGCAGCACCTGCCCGGACTACACCTACGAAATTTATCCGTCGTTCAGTTCCCAATTCCATACCGCGACTATCGCTCAGAACGGATGCAATATATATCGTCTGGCGCTGGGAGATGCCTACACGTATCGTTTCTCGTTCTGCCAGAATGGCGGGACAGCCGACTTCAATTCATGGATGACTCTCAAGAATTCAATCTGCGACGTGGTAGTCTGGAATGACGATACGTGCGGAGTGCGATCGGAAATTGTCTACAGTCCGAATACAACCGATTTTTTCTATTTTCAGGTCACGAATGCCGACATGGTCACCGGGGCATACACATTGGAATACTCGATCATCGGGACACCGATGCCGACATCGACTCCGACCGTAACACCCGTATTGCCTCCGTCCGCAACTCCGACATGGACTCCCACGCAATCGATCCCGCCGACGATTTCGCCGACACCGACGCCCTCCCATACGCCGACGCCGACGCGGACGCCGACGGCCGTTCCCAGTGCCACTCGCACCCCGACTCCTACCTCGACGCGAACTCCGACCCCGACGCCGACTCTGACCCGAACCCCGACCGCGCCTCCGACCACGATGCCGACATCGACTCCGACCCGAACCGCATCCCCGAGCCCAACCGTCACATCGACTTCGGCGAACACGGCGACCCCGACACGGACACCGACTCCGACGCAGACTCCGACTATCATGAACACTCCGACAGAAAGCCCGACACCGAGTCCGTCACCGACTCCGCAAGGAAACACACCGACACCCGCCTGCGGGGATCTCGGAGTGCGTCTGTGGATGCCTGCGACTCACTTCCGGGCCGGAGATCCGTGCGGATGCACCGTCTCGATATGCAACCCGGGTTCGTCCACCTATTCCGATGTCCCGTTGTTCGTCATCCTGGACGTGTATGGAACGTATTTTTTCGCGCCGGGATTCAGTGCGTTTGAATATTATACGATCCAGGCTTTGCCCGGAGTTTCCGAGATCACGGTACTGGGGATGTTTTCCTGGCCACAGGGGACGGGATCCGCGGAGGGCATCCGATGGTACTCCGCGATGACGGATAAACAGATCACGACGCTGTTCGGTGCGATGGATTCCTGGGAGTTCGGATGGGGTGATTGACGGCGTCTTAAAACGTCCGGATACCCGTCTATCCCGCCTCTGATCTTGACACCGGAAGGTTCTCACAGGATGATATCCAGATGTCTCGCGTCACCGCCAACAATGGAGGTACCATGAAGCAACAGCCATTCCATGTCGTCAACCATTCCGTCACGAAAATCGATGCGATCGGTCTGGCTACCGGCCGCCGCGCGTTCACCGATGATTTCAGCATACCCGGACTGATCCACGCCCGATTGCTCCGAAGCCCGCATCCGCACGCCCGTATCGAATCGATCGATACCTCCGAAGCGGAACGCGTGCCGGGTGTCCTGGCGATCTCGCACTGCTTCAATACCCCCTGCGTCTTGCACACAACCGCCGGCCAGGGCTATCCAGAACCCTCTCCCTATGACACCGCCGTCTTCAACCGGAAGGTCCGCTGGGTCGGCGAAATCGTGGCAGCGGTTGCGGCACAGACCGAAGAGGCGGCTCTCGAAGCGGTCTCCAAAATCACCGTCCAATACACGCCTCTCGAACCGGTCTTCGATCCCGAATTCGCAATCTCGGGGAACGCCCCCGTGATTCACGACGAACCGGATTGCCGGATGCCGATTCCCGTGCCGTATCATCCCGACCGGAACATCGCGGCCGAGGCTCATTTCTGTGTCGGAGACATCGATCAGGGACTGCAGCAATCCGAATTCCGGTTCGAACAGCGCTACGAAACGAATTACACCTCGCACTGCGCCATCGAACCGCACTCGGTCATCACCTGGCTCGACGCCGACAACCGCCTCATCATCCGCACATCGACTCAGGTTCCCTTCCACGTCCGCCGGATCGTCGCCCGGGCGCTCGATCTGCCGGTTTCGCGGATCCGCGTCATCAAACCGCGGGTCGGAGGCGGGTTCGGCGGTAAACAGGAAGTGTTCCTTGAAGCCATCGCCGCCTCGCTCACACTCAAATGCGGCCGCCCGGTCCGCCTCATCATGACGCGCGAGGAAGTCTTCACATCTGCCCGCACGCGCCACCCGCAGATCATTACCCTGCGCTCGGGCATCAACCGTGACGGCTCGATCCCCGCACTCAGCCTGCACTGCATCATGAACACCGGCGCTTACGGCAGCCACGCGCTGACGGTCGTGTGCAACACCGGCGCGAAGGTTCTGCCACTGCTCAACAAGGTTCCGAACGTCGAATTCAAAGCCTGCTCGACCTATACCAATCTGCCGGTCGGCGGGGCCTACCGCGGTTACGGGGCGACACAGGGATCGTTCGCACTGGGCGTTCAGATGGATGAAATGGCCCGGGCGATTGGCTGGGATGTGCTCGAATTGTGGAAGAAACACCACATCCGCGAAGGTGAAACATCGCCGGTGTTCAAGGCGCTGGGTGAGGGGCGCGAAGGCGTCGAGATGCTGATCGGTTCCTGCGGGCTGGCGGAATGCATCGAGAAGGGCCGCGAGGCGATCGAGTGGGCGCAATTCCGCGACAAACGCGTGCGGATCGGCGACGAAGTGATCGGCGTCGGCATGGTCTGCCTGATGCAGGGCTCGTCGATTCCGGAAATCGATATGGCGAGCGCATACATCAAGCTCAACGAAGATGGCTCCTTCAACCTGAATCTCGGCGCAACGGATCTCGGAACAGGCTCCGATACCGTCCTGGCGCAGATCGCCGCTGAAGCGATCGGTGTCGGCATCGACCGGATGATCGTGTACTCATCGGATACCGATCTGACCCCGTTCGACGTCGGCGCGTACGCATCCTCGACGACGTATCTTTCGGGTGAGGCGTGCCGGCGTGCCGGAGCGAAGATCCGGGGCGAGATTCTGACGGTTGCCTCCGAGATGCTGGGGATTCCCGCAGAGAATCTCGATATCCGGGACGGCATCATCACGGCGGAGTCGGAACCGGATGCGCGCCTGCCGATTTCGGAAGTAGCCCTTCGGTCGCTTTACTCGGCCGATCAGCACCAGATCCAGTCGGAAGCCTCGGCTATCTCACACCGTTCCCCGCCTCCGTTTTCAGCCCACTATGCCAAGGTCGCGGTCGATGTCCGGACGGGCCGTCCCCGCGTGCTGAAATACGTGGCGGCGGTGGATTGCGGGACGGCGATCAATCCGTCGCTCGCGGAAGGCCAGACGCAGGGAGGATTGCTCAATGCGCTCTCGTCGGCCATGTGGGAAGACTACGATTTCACGAAGAACGGCCGGATGCGGAATCCGACGTTCGCCAACTACAAGATCACGAATATTCGCGATCTCCCCGAGATCGTCACGATTCTGGTTCCAACGTATGAAGACACCGGTCCGTACGGCGCGAAGTCGGTATCGGAAATCTGCACCAACGGGCCTTTGCCGGCCATCGCCAACGCTATTTTCGACGCGGTCGGCGTCCGGCTCAGGAAGGCACCCTTCCGCGCATCGGATATCTGGAGCGCGATGTAGGGGAAACAGGCCTGATCCGTCCTTTTCGAACATTCAGGAGGTCATGTGGCTGATTTGACGAACGAAATCAACACGGAGAGCATGTCCGAAAACGAGTACATGCAGTTCCGGATCACGAAGATGGAAGCGCTCCGGGCAAAAGGCATCCCGGTCTATCCCGACCGCTATCCCGATGCGCGATCGGTGGGGGATGCGGCGACCCAGCCGGAAGGCTCACAAAATATCCGCACATGCGGACGGTTGGTGTCGATTCGTAAAATGGGGAAACTCGTGTTCGCGCATCTGCAGGACATCACCGGCAGGCTCCAAATCGCGATCCGTCCGGATGGAGTGGGACAGGACGCCTTCAATCTGTTCAAGGAAAACATCGATATCGGCGATTTTCTGGGTGTCGAGGGGACGATGTTCGTCACGCGCACGGGCGAACTGACAATCGATTGCTCTGCCTATGCATTCCTCGGCAAGTCGCTCCGGCCCCTCCCGGAAAAATGGCATGGGTTGACCGACACCGAGACGATCTACCGGCAGCGGTATCTGGATCTGATCATGAGCGAGGAATCGCGGAAGAAGTTTCTGGCGCGGACCCGGTTCATTCAGACGATCCGCGATATGCTGCTCGGGAACGGATTTGTGGAAGTCGAGACGCCGATTCTGCAGTCGAAGCCGTCGGGTGCGCTGGCGCGGCCGTTCAAAACGCACCATCAGGCGCTCGATATCGACGTGTATCTCCGGATCGCCCCGGAAACCTACCTGAAACGGCTCATCGTGGGCGGATTCAACCGGGTGTTCGAATTCGCGCGGTGTTTCCGGAACGAGGGCATCAGCGCGGACCATCTCCAGGACTTCACGATGCTCGAATACTACGCCGCCTACTGGAACTTCGAAGACAACATGGCGTTCACCGAGGAGCTGTTCCATCATGTGCTCGAGGCGATCGCCGGAACGACAACGATCCGTGTCGGGCAGGACGATCTGGATTTTTCCGGCCGCTGGCCGAAGGTCACGTTCGGCGAACTGATCGAACGCGACACGGGCATCCGGCTCGATGATCATCGCGAGGCGGGAGCGCTCCGTGAGGCGATCGCATCGAAACGGATCGATCTCGACATGAGTCCTTCGGACGTCGCGAAACTCGGGCGCGGCAACCTGATCGACCTGCTTTATAAACGGGTTTCGAGGCCGAAAATCATTCAACCGACGTTTCTGGTCGGGCATCCGCTCGACCTGTCGCCGCTGGCCCGTGCGAATGACCGGGACGGCACGATCGTCGATCGCTTTCAACTGGTTGCCGGTGGAGTCGAACTCGTGAACGCCTATTCCGAGCTGGCCGATCCGATGGATCAACGGAGGCGATTCGAGGCGCAGGCGAAATTGAAGGCGCAGGGTGACGACGAGGCTATGGAGTATGACGAGGATTTCGTGCGAGCGCTCGAGTATGGCATGCCGCCGACTTCCGGGTGGGGCATGGGCATCGATCGGACGCTCAAATTTCTGTTCAACGAAGACAACATCAAGAACTGCGTCCTGTTCCCGCTCATGAGGCCGCTCGGATGAATCGCCCGCGCCGCCTCGGACTGCATGCCGGCACTGCCTGTTTAAGTCTTCTGATCATGGTCTGGTGGGGGTGTGCCGGACTGATGGCGGATACCCCTGTGCCCGATCCGGCTGTGGTTCCTTCACCCGAAACCTCCTCCGATCCGACCGCCGAGGTAACCGTATCGCAGACGACGATCGTTCCGGAAACTGCTGTCGACCGGGAGGCGATCCGGCGCGCGCTCGAGTCCGCACTCGATGCCCTGAAAAGCAAGCTCGCGGCCCAGCAGACGTATGACAGTCTTGCGAGAACCCGCATTCTTCGGAAGTATCTCGACACGATGCATCGCCACGAGCGTCTCGCGCAGCCGTTCGAGCCGTCTCCCGTCGGGGATATCGAATCCGCCCGTGATGCTGTCGAGCAGTGCCGCTATGACGATGCTCTGGTGTATCTGACCCGGGCGATCGATGATGCGGATCCGCTGACCCGGAATGCCGCCATTCTGCTGCTCGGGCGCACATTCCGGGAAACTCTCCGGTTCCGGGAATCCGCCGAGACCTTTGAGCGGGACATGGTTCCGGTCGAGGGGGTTCCGGCAGACGCGCTCGCGGCACATGCCGGGCATCTCGCGATCGAATCCTGGATCGACGCCGGTGATCCCTCACGCGCGCTCGGGGTGCTGGATCGTCTCATCCCGCTGCTGGACGATTATCCCCTCCGTACGGAACTCGTCCTGACCGGCATGGCGCTGCTTGCTGCTGCCGACCGGCATGCTGACGCGGTCGCGCTCAGTTCGCACGCGCAGGCAAACGCGGACATTCTGTTTGCGACTGCGCAATCCTATGAGCGTCTGAATCAATCGCCATCCGCCGCGAAGCTCTATCGGCGGATCGTCCTGGATCACCCCGGTTCGCCGCATGCGGCCGAGGCCGGGAGAAATCTCGATGCGATCCGCTCTGCCATGCCCACCGCGGTTGAGGGGTTCACGATCGGCGAACGAGTCGAACAGGCCAAGAAGCTGGACACTGCTGGTTT
>CAYYMM010000076.1:0-23032 GCA_964472395.1 uncultured bacterium
CGCTGGACACAAGATCCTGTTGTTTGGTAACGGAGGATCCGCGGCGGATGCCCAGCATATCGCTGCCGAGTTGGTCAACCGGCTGTGTCTTGATCGGCCGGCCATCCCGGCCATCGCGCTGACGACGGACACCTCGGTTCTGACCAGCATCGCCAACGATTTTTCCTTCGATCGCATCTTTTCCCGGCAGATTGAAGCATTAGGCACACCCGGAGATGTCGCGTTCGCCATCTCGACCAGCGGAAACTCACCCAACGTGATTCTCGGTGTCGAAGCCGCTCATCGGAAAAATATGACCGTGGTTGCGTTCCTTGGATCATCCGGCGGAAAACTCAAGGATCTCGTCCACCACGCCATCATCGCCCCCTCCGCATCCGCCCAGAATGTTCAGGAAGTGCATATTGCGGCGGCCCATGTACTATGCGATTACATTGAACGGAGCCTGTTTGCTTCGTGATTGATTCTTCCTGCCGAATTTCCGGTTTTTTTCAATTCATTCATCGATCGAATTACGGATTGATCCGTTCGGCCGCGAATCGGTTTGATCGCGTTCACGGCTACATTCATCATTGTCTCCCGGATGGTTCACCGCGTGACACAGCCAGTCAGATTCATTTCCTGGAAGCATTCAGATTCCCTGTTGAGTGGGCCGAAGACCCCGGCGATCTACAGGGACCATTTTTCGATCTGACATCTCCGGAGGAGATCCACGAGCAGATTCGCAAAGACGTCGCCGCCGCACTGAATCGCACCATCTTCTTCGACCCGTTGTTTTTACAGCGCTCAATACTCGGAGCGTTCGGCCCGAATACCCGCCTGATCACGACAAACGGTTGCTTCGATATCCTTCACCCGGGACACGCTCAAACTCTCGAGAGCGCCAAACGACATGGTGATCTTCTCGTAGTTCTGATTAACAACGATGCCTCTGTCAAGCGTTTCAAGGGCGACTCGCGACCTGTCCACGATGAAAACTTTCGCGCATTATTGCTGACCTGTCTTCGAGTTGTGGACTACGTGCTCGTCTTCAGCCAGGACACCCCCCTCGAGTCTCTCGAAATACTTCGCCCGGCAATTCATGTCAAAGGTGGCAGTTTTATCGAAGATCGCATTCGAGCCGAGCGGGATCTTCTCAACAGTTGGGGAGGGGAATTGCTTCAACTCCCGATGCTCGGTAATCTGTCCACCACCGCGATCATCGAGCGGTTCGGTACGGAACCTTTTCCTGTCTGACTTGAGACAGAAGCGAGGTGTCAATGGGAAACAGAGAATTGGGGCAGGCTGCAGATCTCACAAAAATCCAGCGAGTATCCATCCGGGACCGCGAAAATCTCGTCAAAGTCAATGAATTCTGTGCTGTGCCCCCTCCTGGATCCGGGTTTCTTGATTTTCTTGCATCATTTCCCATGATCGGACATCGGACCAACGCGGCTCAAAGCATGAGAATTCTCGTCGAGAGGATCATTGCAGCAAGATCGAGCAAGCAGGTCATTTCATGGGCTATCGGCCCGCATGTAATCAAATACGGACTCTCGAAGTTGATCATCGAGATGATGGAGTGCGGTTTTATCAGCCATATTCTGATGAATGGTGCAGGAGCGATTCATGATGTTGAGATCGCGCTGATCGGGGAGACATCCGAAGAGATGGGTGGACACATATCGCGTGGGGATTTCGGCATGGCCCGTGAAACGGGTGAATTCATTCATTCGGCAGCCAGGATCGCTCATGAACAGCAATGCGGTTTCGGGGACATGATCGGGAATCAGATTTTAAAGCAGAATCTGCCTTTCAGTGACTTCAGCATCATCGCACAGGCTCGACGCCTCTCGATTCCGACCACCATCCACGTGGCGATCGGCACCGATATCATCCATATGCATCCGGACATGGACGGAGCGGCTACCGGAGAGGCAAGTCAGACGGATTTTCGCATCTTCGTCAATACCTTGCGTGCATTCCGTGACGGTGGAGTTCACCTCAATATCGGATCGACCGTGATTCTTCCGGAAGTTTTCGTCAAGGCAATGACATGCGCCAATAATCTGAACGGAAAACCGGCGCGGGAGTATACGACCGTCAACATCGATCACCTGTCGGAGTATCGCCCGCTGATGAATGTCGTGCGCCGGGGATCGATGGATGGCGGGGATGGATACGAGATCATCGGGCGTCTTGAGATTCTTGTGCCGTTGCTTGTCCGATTCCTGCTTGCGTACCACCGAAAGGAACGCTGACCTGGTGTGTTCTCTTCACATCGCATCTTCGACCGGGTTCAATCCTTCCAGAATGCATCGAGCATCCTAGCGTTCTGGACGGCCTGCCCTTGATAGTGATTGTTAAAAAAAACCAACACGGTATCTGCATCGGTGGCCATTCGCTCGATTCGTACCTTCCAAACCGCCAACTCGCGTTCTGAGTACAAATAATCATATCGCTCCCAGGCTTTCTCGTGATCCCACCATCGCCGTGCATTTCTTCCATGGAACCGAATGTATCCGAGCCGGTTCGTCAGGTTACTCACAATGCCCGGGAGTTTCGGCAAAGACGGGCCATCCACCGCGCAGAAACTCAGATCCATGGCATGGAGTCGGGTAAACACGCCCGGGTCAATCCAACTCCCATGCCGGAACTCAATAACGCGTCGAAAATCCGTGAAAGCAAGATTGATTCGAGTGATGCGATCCCATGATTCGGGTGTCGGTTGAAAGGTGAATGGAAATTGAAACAATAGCGCACGCAGTTTTCCGGATTCGGCGATCGGGTCAAGGGCGGATCTGAAAGCGTCAATCTCTTTATCTTCCCAGGAACCATGAGTGAAGTGGTTGTAGGCTTTTACGGAAATTGCCATGTCATTGGGGGTACGTTCATTGAGTGATTTCATTTGGGTGCGTGACGGGATTTTGTAGTAAGTGCCGTTGATTTCGATCGCCTGGAAGTGCCTGGAATAGAACTCGAGATAGTCGGATGCTCGCAATTCCGGCGGATAGAACACAGTTTTCCAATCCGGATAGTGATATCCCGAGGTTCCGATCCTGATCTTGCTACGGATATTGCCGACCGAGTTCATCTTCAGAGAAAACGTCTGCTTCGAACACCTTGAATTCCGTTCCGGAACGCCAAGCATTTCGGGACAGACCGGCTTTCATCGCGAGGTGATCGAGCGTTTCTTCGATACCCCAACCCTGTTCGGGAGCAACCTGCGGCAGAAAAACCGCGCTGCGTCCGGATTTCGACAGAATTACCCCGTGTTTGCCGATGACAATATCGGTATAGGAGTTTACCGAAACGGGTGGAGTCAGAACGGAGACTTCGATTGAGATTGCATCCAATTCGTCGGGAGTTACGCGAGCAAACCTCGGATCGCGCGTGCTCGAATTGATGGCATTCTCGACCAGTGCATCCCAGAGCGACTCACGTGGTTCAATATAACCAATGCATCCCCTGAGATCTCCGCGGTGATGGAGTGTCACGAACACACCTCGTTTGTCCAGGAAGGATTTCGGTGGAGCGGGAAGATCCGGCATTTGGCCTTTTCGGATGTAGTGATCGATCACCTGTCGAACAATCCTGAGCGCGAAGCGTTGGTCCAGCTCCGACAACCTCTTGCTTGATTCCGACGCATCCGCAGCTACCGACTCGTTCCGGCGATCGAAGAGGGCAACTGCCCCGTATCCGACGACACGGGATCGATCCCCCCGAGCCACATCTCCAGAACTGGCCTGTTTCAAGATCCGGGCCGAACAAGCGCCGAGCTGTCGGGAGATCAACATGACGGCCTTAGTCGCATGATTTCCGCACAGAACGCATTCCAGGTTACGGGTGCTTTTTGCCGTTTCTTCTGCCTCGATCCTGTCGAGCTCACTCGGGTCCATCGACTCGATCGCCGCAAGCGTCCGCGCATCGATGCGTTTGGAATCCTCGTAAGAGGGAAAATGCGTGAGATCCGTGCTGGCGATCAGTAGCACACGTTTGCCGGCGGCTTTCTCGGGAATCTCGCGAACAAGAGAATCAAACGCTTTTCCGGGTGTGTAACCGAAGAGAATCGGAACAATTTTGTAACCCGGTTTCAAGACTCTCTGAATAAATGGAACCTGAGCCTCGAGGGTATGATCGGATTCGTGAGGTTTCGACGAGAGGCGCACGTCATGATCTTCGGAGACCAAGGAGCGAGAAAATTCTGTGTCTACGGGAACATCACCGAGTGGAGTCTGATAGAAATCGGACGAATCGATGGCGGCCCCCGAAAACCCCGACCGATGTGCATTACCTATTAAAATAACCAAATCATAAGAAGTGTTCCGGATCAGGGAGTACGCATGTGCAGCCACCGATCCCGAGTAGACATATCCCGCATGCGGACAGACAAGACCCCAGACTCGTCCATCGAGTCGCGGCGGTTGGGCCTCTTTCAGAAACTGATCGATCTGTTGTTCAAGTGCCGCTCGGTCGGATGGGTACCACATTCCTGCGACAGCGGCTCTACGGATGGACTCAGAATGACCTTTCGAAAACATGACACAGCAACACATGATCCATATTACTCCCTTCCAATCAGTCCTTCTGCTCATTCACTTACCTCAAAATCGCATGATCTGATTGTAGAGCAAACCGATGCTATTGCCAAGATCAGGACGTGAATGGTAACCCGATACCAAAAACAAATTGACTCCGAAGCGGATTCATTAGAGAATCGAGCTGTATTCCGGAGGATATGCCATGTTCTACCACCGTCTGTTGAGTTATGGATTGATCATATTCCTGAGCATTCAGACCTTGCATGCCGTGGAAAAAGAGAAAAAGACGGATCTACTGATTGTCTTCGATTGTTCCAAACACATGTCGGATAAATTCGAAAGCGATACGCGCCTTGAAATTGCTCGTCTTGCGATTGAACAGACCTTGGAGAAAGCGACTGAAACCGCATCCTGGGGACTGAACGTCGGATTACGTGTGTTCGGGGACCAGTCCGTTGCTGAGAAACGAGATTGTGAGGACACGCGCCTCGCAACTGCCATCGAATGGCTCGATCCCATCACACTGAAAGTCGTACTCGATGGACTGAAATCGCGAGGTCTATGTACCGTGGGTCGCGCGATAGTGAATTCCGAACAGGATTTTCAACGCATGCCCTCGATCACACACCGGAATGCAGCACTCATCGTTCTATCCCACCGGGACGATTGCAATTCGGATCTTTCCGCTGCCATTAAAACGCTCAAACAAAACAAACTGTCTCCTGATGGAATCGCGGTTCTTGGAATCAACATGGATGCAAAAGCTGCTGCGGACCTCAAGGTTATCCTCGATTCACTCAATATCCCGTTCATCCATGCACAAAGTAAAGAGGAAGTAACGGAGGGATTTCATCGTTTGTTCAATCAGCTCGCTGCTATCGCAGCGCCTCCCGCGTAACCGGGTTACGATTTCGCTTTTGATTCCTTGTAGTTTCTGATCGCTGCATGAAGTGCATCAGCGCCGAGATTTGAGCAGTGCATTTTTTGCGGGGGTAAACCTCCAAGTTCTTCGGCGACCATGGCATTGGTGATCTTGAGCGCTTCATCAACCGTCTTACCCTTTGCCATTTCACTAACCATGCTCGACACGGCAATCGCCGCACCACAGCCGAAGGTTTTAAATCGAACATCCTCGATCACTTGGCTTTCCGGGTTCACCCGGATGTGAAAAACCATCATATCGCCACAGGTCGGGTTCCCAACCTGCCCGACTCCATCCGGATTATCAATCTCACCCACGTTTCGTGGATTCGCGAAGTGTTCCATCACTTTTTCCGTATACATTATCGTACCTCCTGAAATGAAACGTCAAACCTGTGAGGATTTGCGCCGCTGCGACCACAATGGTGACATGGCTCTGAGTTTATTTACGATATCGGGAAGCACACGGGCTGCCTCCTCTGCATCAGCCAAGGTTGTATCACGACTCATCGAGAAAACAAGCGATCCCTGAGCACTCCAGTGATCAAGTCCGAGTGCAGTCAAGACCGGAGAAATTTTCAAGTCCTTGGCCGTGCATGAAGAACCACTTGCAGCGGAGATCCCTTTCATATCGAGCATAAGCAGCAACGCTTCTCCCTCGACAAAATTAACCAACATGGAAACATGACCGGGTAACCGTTCATTTTCCGGACCAGTCAAAATGAGATCTTCGATAAGCGACAATTCCTGTCGAAGAGTACGATTGAATGCCGTGCCGATCTGCATTCGTTCCGGAATTTCACGCACCGCCAACTCCGCCGCAGCTCCAAGGCCTGCGATCGCCAGAACATTTTCCGTACCCGGACGTCGATTTCGTTCCTGAATACCGCCGAACGACTGGGGTTGAAAGGACACGGCTCGTTTCAGATACAGGGCTGCTCCTCCAAGCGGGCCGTGGAAGGTGGTTCCCGACAAGGACAGAGCGTCGACCCCCAGTGACTCGACATCGATGGGCACCCAGCCAGCTGCGGCAACAGCATCCGTATGGAATGGAATGCCGTTTTCAGCTGCGATCTGGCTCAATGCTGGAATGTCCTGAATCGTGCCAACCTCCGGATTCGCGAGTTGAATTGAAACGAGAAGGGTCGAATCATCGAGCGATCGCGAAAACGCCTCACGGTCCACATGACCCTCCGGGTCGACCGGGATGACCTCCAGTTGGAGTCCTTCGCGGGCAAGAAACTGAGCGGTTTTCATGATCGAGTTATGTTCGATGGCTGAGACCACGATTTTCCCACCCGGTTTTCGCTTTGCGGCTGCCCGGGCAAGGCCGAGTAGGGCAAGATTATTGGATTCGGTACCATTGGATGTGAACAGAATATCCTTCGGGTTAGCCCCGATCAGGGCGGCGGTCTGTTCACGGGCTTTTTCCACGATTTTCATGGATTGAGAACCCAATCGATGGGGACTTTGGGGGTTCCCGATCTGGTTGTGCATGAGAGGCAGCATCACCTCCAGGACATCAGGTGCGATTCGAGTGATTGAAATTCGATCCAGATAACTCATTGCATCACCTCCGAGTCTGTGAACTCCGGCCCTCATTCACGATTGAGCCGACAGAACAATTAGACGACTCCGGGTCGATATTGTTACAGGAATTCGCTTCATCTAGCACCAGAAGCGGATCCATTCATTGACCGTACGGGCACTTTCCTTTAACCTTCCGGCAGAGGCAGGTAACTGACGATGAGCAACCGAGTTACAAACTCCAGACCTTGCAAATTCATTCATGGTGCTCTCTTTTTACTCTCTGCCGCCATGCTGCACATTCAAATGGTTCAGATGCGGATTTGCTCCCTGGCCCTATGGCATCACCTGGCGTATCTTGTGATCACCATTACGATGCTCGGTATCGGTATGTCCGGAACCTTCCTGTCTGTTTTCCCGAGCATGATCCGCCGCCGTTCGGCACTCCTCCTCTCCGGATCAAGCATCCTGTTCGGTCTGACGACTTTCGTCGCTTTTATGATCACATCCGGAAGCCGTCTCGATACCTTCAAATTGCTGACTCCATCAGGTATTCAGTTCAGTGAGTTATTCCTGTTGTTCGGTTATTATGGTGCATTCATCCTGCCTTTTTTTTGTGCGGGTATCGCGACAACCACGCTGTTCTGTCTCTGGCCTCGGGATGCTCAAACTCTGTATTTTACGAACCTCACGGGAGCAGCCGCCGGTGTTGGGCTTTTTGCTCTCTCGATGTCACCTCTCGGTGCCGAACGCAGCCTGATTCTCGGCTGTATCCTGGCTGTCTGCGCCGGACTACTCTTTTCCCTGAAATACAACAACTCCCGGGGATCATTCTGCGCAATCTTCATCATTTGCGTGCTGACTTGCATCGCCTGGATATCCCCTCAGCTGATAGAACCAATCCCGGCTCCCTCCAAAGCCTACGGTAAGTATCTCGATCAGTTGCCTGACTTTAAACGCCTTTACAGCAAATGGAACACCATCTCACGGATCGATGTCATCGCATCGAATCGTAAGCTGCTGGACTGGCTGGACACCGATCGCACATTTCCTCCACATATGGCCATCACGCTGGATGGCGATGCGACGACATGGATGTGGCACTTCGGGAAACCGCCGCAGGAAGTATGTTCGATTCAGGACGACCTGTATGCCGCCGCATACCACACGAAGCGTGAGCCCGAAGTTCTGATTGTCGGACTTGGAGGCGGGAACGACATCCGAACCGCGCTACATTATTCCGCGAAGCGCGTACTGGGTATCGAGTTGAACCCGTTAATTGTCGATATACTGACACGTGAGTTTTCGGATTTTGTCGACGAGATCCCGACTCATCCGGGAGTCGAGATCGTAACGGGTGAGGGGCGCAGCACAATCCATCGATTGAAGGATCGCTTCGATGTGATTCAATTGTCCGGTGTGGATACCTGGAGCGGGTTAGCATCGGGTGCATACGTCTTGTCTGAAAACTATCTCTATACCGTCGAAGCATTTCATGATTACTTCGATCATCTGAAACCTGACGGAGTTCTGGCGATCAACCGATGGTATTTCAACCCGCCTCGTGAAATGCTCAGGATGGTGACGGTTGCAACGCAGGCGATGGCTGAGCGTGGAGTGGCGAGACCATGGGAGCACATCATTGTGCTCGCAGAAGAGCATTTCTGCTCGACATTGTTTAAAAACAGCCCCTGGACTTCGAAAGAGATAGCCGTTTACAATCGATATGATCGCCTTCACGATCGATTCGAATTAAAGTACGTGCCGGGCACGACGATCGACAATCCCTTCGCGAGCTATTTAGATGCGCTGGAGAACGGGAAGGGACAGCAGTACATCAAAGATTATGTTTACGATGTGGAGCCCGTAAGGGATGATAATCCGTTTTTTTTCGATTATTACAAATGGAGACATCTTCCGTGGCAAGTGTTCTCATCGGGCACAGGTGGGCAGATCGGGGCGAACTGGCCGATTGCGATGACTCTTCTGATGGCGATGCTGATCCAGTCTGTTGTCCTCTCCGCTGTCTTCATCCTTGCCCCTCTTGTCCGTCACCATCGTGCTGGACCAGACTCCTCGCATGCGATTCGAGCGATTCTGTTTTTTGCGTGTCTCGGCCTGGCATACATGTTTATAGAGATTGTCTGGATGCAGCGTTTCGTGTTGTATCTCGGGCATCCGTCTCATTCGATTGCGGTAGTTCTTCCCACTCTCCTCTTTTTTTCAGGAATCGGAAGCCGGATCGCTTCCCGGTGGCTACCGGAGAATGCGGAGCGGAGACTGGGAGGCGTGCTGATCGCGACATCAGGGGTGCTTGTTGCGATGAACGGGATCATCCCCTGTGCATTGGATTGGACGATATCACAGACATTTATCCAACGTGTTCTGCTGACTATACTTTTGATCGCCCCCATAGCGATTCTGATGGGGATACCATTCGCGACGGGACTCCGATTGTTTTCCAGGATTCATGAATCGATTGTTCCATGGGCCTGGGGAACCAATGCGTGTATGTCGGTTCTGGGGTCCATCGTTTCTGTGATTATTGCCATGAGCCTTGGATTTAAGATGGTTTTTTACTTCGGGGCTGCGTTATACTTGGCGGCATCGGTCTTGGTTCTGTTGTATCGTGTACGGGAAAAATGAGACAACCGGCAGGCGACGTTCAGAAAGCGGGGATTTCCGGTATGGCGCAGCGAACCGTCTTGTTACTCGAACAAAATCAGAAGATCGCATATACGATGGAGGCGGCGGCATCCAGAAGCGGGTATCGCTTTCTGAGCATGCCGTGGGGAGAGGACATCGTTCAGGTTCTGGCAAAGCATCCCGTCGATGTCATTCTGCTGAATGTGAAACAGATCGGGATGAGTCCTCGGACTTTGATCGTAAAAATCAGAGAAGATGCCAGATTCAGAGTGTTTCCGCTGATTCTGATTTATGGGAAGCCGGGGAAGGAATCCAAAGCCGAATTAATGAAACTCGGGGCGGACGACTTTATTCCAATGCCATTTACACCCGCAGAACTGATCACGATCGTGGATGGTCGTCTGAGACCTCTGGCGTCTGTCGCGAGGCCGGAAACATCAGAAGAACCGGGGGCGCATAAAGAACCAGGTATCGAAAAAACCCGTCTGCAACCGATCCCGGCGAAGGGTGATCTGGAATCCATCCCGCTCTGCTCCATTTTCGCTCGTATTCATACCTATCACGACAGTGGGATGCTACATCTGATCATTAAAAAAGAAACCCGATCGCTGTATTTCGAATCCGGCCATCTGGTGTTTGCCCAGTCATCATCACGCCGAGACGATCTCGGAGATTTTATGGCCCGTAACGGCGCAGGTTCGGGTTCCGGTCGAGAGTTGATAGCGGCTCGAAATCAGGTCGGTGGCCCGGGATGTGATCCGCGGGAGTTCCGATTGATTCTATCCGAAGTCAAGCTGATGGACGCCAAGCTTTTCAGCTGGTGGTCGAACATGTATGTCATCGATTTGATCCGCAATCTGTTTTCTGTCACAAATGGCGCTTTCCAGTGGCAGACGCTGCCATTACCGGATTTTGCCAAGGAGATAGCTCTGCCGATCATGCCCATTTCCCAGCTGATTTTCGAAGGCATTCGAGCGATGCCTAAATGGTGGTATCTCCGGGAACTGCTGCCTCATGATGATTCCATTCCGGCTCTGGATACAGACTACGAATCATCCATCTTGGATCTCGAATTGACGCCACGGGAACAAACCGCGATATCATTGATCAACGGCCAGCGATCACTGCGTACGATACGGGAGATCTGCCATCAGAGTTTTCCCTGCATCGACAATTACATTTACGGACTCCTGCAGCTGTCTTTACTGGGGTTCGATACAAAGGAGCGTGGAACCCATAGCCGTCCGGAAATCATCGACATGCACGGTCGGATCGATGAAGAGGAATCCGCCGATGCAGCCCCGGTGGAAACCGCTCCTGAGAACGGCCGTGCAGACGAAGACGTTCAGGACATCCTGACCACAGCAGATCTGGATATTCTGATCCCCCCGAGGAAGGAATCTCCCCTTCCTGAATCTACGCCAGATCCGGCTGCATCTCCTACGCCATCGGTGAAATCATTTCAGATCACATCGGGTAATCTAGCCGATATCCCGGCGACGGAGCTGTTCAGGGAATGCCTCGAGCATGAAGTGTCCGGATCCCTCGACTTCACGAATCTCGGTATCACAAAAACGGTGTATTGGAAGCGAGGCAAGATCCTGACGGTGACCTCGGATGACATCGACGAGCGGCTGGACAACTTCCTGTTCCGCAAGCACATGCTGACTCAGGAACAGCGCGATGATCTGAGAACCGCTCATCCGGATCAGATCGGGTCACCGAACGAACTACTGCGTCGCAGATACCTGTCGCTTGAGCAGGTCTTTACGGTGGTCAAGGAGCATGCCGAGATTCTGATCGATGACGTTCTGACCTGGCAGACCGGAACATTCGGATTCAGGATGGAAAAGCAGCCGCCAAAAGACATG
Organism: uncultured bacterium; assembly: GCA_964472395.1. GTDB lineage: Bacteria > CSSED10-310 > CSSED10-310 > CSSED10-310 > CALFER01 > CALFER01. The sequence continues at coordinate 11,483 of CAYYMM010000076.1, forward strand.
GTGCCGCTCGACCTGACTCCCGCCGCCATGATCATGACCGGATTGCGAAAGCTGCAGCAATGGAAACACCTGGAGCGTTTTCTGCCGGCTGACAATGATGTGATGAAGCTCCCGACTCGGACAGCGAACCGCCAAAGCGGTCTTAATCTTTCACACATTGAATTGCGTATCCTGAATGTACTGACGGATCCGCTCATGATGACGGAGATCATTCGTCGTATCGGAATCGATCCGCTCCAGATTCGTCAAAGCATTTATGCGATGGAATGTGCCGGACTCGTTACCCGAATGGGTAGGATGAGTTGATCGGATGGAGCCGTTTCTCTTTCCTCACACGCTATCTGGCACGGAAACTCCGCTGACGGATCTTCTGGAGCGGATTCTGCCGTCCGCAAAGAAGTCGGTACTGATCATCGATCCTTCTCCCTGTTGCCCATGTGTAAACGCCGCTTTATCTCTGAACTCCCGACATGTCTATCCTCGGATACTGAGCCGTCTTGAACCGCTCTCGATCCAGGGCGGTTTGGATCACTGGTCTCAGATTGCCGCCATGTCTCGGGCCGTCGAACAGGGAAAGGCGGAGTTCCGGTGTATACAGGACCTAGGTGTCCATCTCTATGTGGTCGATGATTCCGTGCTCTTTGCGGCAGGGCCGCTGGACAGGATGATTACGTATGCCATGCGTCTGGAGGGGAGTGAGGCGTATCAGACGATTGAGTTTGCCGAGAATCTCTGGAGATCGGCGCGACGCATTACGCCAGGCAGAATGGATGAGTATCGGAAGCATTTTGAGGCAGCCGTATCAAAGGGCGAGGTATCGGCCTCCGATCTCGTGACTCTGATCAACGCCCGAGGTGCCTTTGTGCAGGTGCACACAGGATTTTATCTGAAGAACCGAGGAATGTCTCTGCCGCCGATTCCCGGTTTGGAGCAGCTCTCCCGCGCTGAAAAGGCCGGCAAGTCCGCCTGGATAGCCCCTCGATGGAGTTTTATTGATTCTGCACACTTTTCCCGTCTCGGCCGCCTCAGCGCGCGTATGCACGCGCTTACCCAGCGGGCTTACCTGCATCAAACCCCCGCCGGTGTGTTTCTCAAAAACGAAGACCGGATCCGGTGGGAAAACGAGTTTGACAAGCGAGCCGAGGGATTCAGGGCGGAATCGGCAGACTATACTCGATCGAGTTACTCGTCTTTTCGCGAGGACGCGTTCATCCGCCTTGAGGAACTCGTTCAGCGGACGCTTGATTCGATGAGTAAACAGATTCTGTTGCCCTTCACGAATCTGAACGAGTGGAAAGACTCCTATCTCGAGACCTGCATGCGATTGTACCCGACAGTTGAAGCACTTGCAGATTCGTGCCGCACCTGGTACATCCGATTCGGAATGCATCCCGACTCGATCCGAGATCCCAGGTTGGCGACGCTCATCGCCGATATCGCTTTACAGACCAACACCGGCCTTGATTTCCATAACGGAGACTCCCATGACTGAACGACTCTCTTCCCGATTATCTGTAGTTCCATACAAGGGCACGCGGGATTTCTACCCTGAGGATATGCAGATCCGTAATCACATCTTCACCTGTATGCGTTCGGCTGCCGAGGCGTTTGGTTATGAGGAATATGACGGGCCAATGCTCGAGTTGTTTGAATTGTATGCGGCAAAAAGCGGCGAAGAACTTGTTAATGAGCAGTTGTATCATTTTTATGATCGTGCCGAGCGGCATGTCGCCATCCGTCCGGAAATGACACCCACCGTCGCACGGATGGTCGCCGCACGTATCAACGAACTGCCGCGTCCGATCCGCTGGTTCTCGTTCCCCAATCTCTGGCGCTACGAAAAACCGCAGCGAGGACGTTTACGGGAGCACTGGCAATTCAATGTCGATGTTTTCGGAGTCGATTCGATCGCGGCTGACCAGGAGATCATCGAGATCGCAATCGGAGTGATGCACAGGCTTGGGGCGGGCATCGAGGATTTCTCCATTCATGTTTCAAATCGGAAGCTGCTCAATTCTTTTTTACTCGAACGGCTTGGCATCGACGATGAGGACCGGAAAAAAGTCTGCCGAGCGATCGACAAAAAAGCGAAGCTGAGTGTTGAGGCCTTTCATGAGATGGTGACGGATGCGGGATTATCCTCCGGCCAAATCGATGAACTCGAAGCATTCATGAATCTGAGTTGGACGGATCTCGATCACCACGCACTCTCGGAAAGCCAGGGTGCTTTGGAGCTACGTGAGCTGTTTAACGGCTTAAAATCGGCGGGATTGATCGGTTTTTGTCGATTGGATCCTTCGATCGTAAGAGGACTCGATTACTACACCGGGACTGTTTTCGAAATGTATGATCTTGCCCCGGAAAACCGAAGAGCTCTATTTGGAGGCGGTCGGTATGACGATCTAGTGGGGATGTTCACACCGACACGACTTTCCGGAGTCGGTCTCGGAATGGGAGACGTCACGATCCGGGACTTCATCGAATCACATGGGTTACTGCCTTTACCCTCCGCTTGTGCTGATGTGTTCGTAACGATTTTTGATGAATCCAGTCTTGAATCCTCTCGTGCTCTCGCACGACACATGCGACAGTTCGGACTGCGAGTGATCAGTCAGATCGAACCGGTAAAACTCGGCAAACAATTCAAATGGGCATCTCAATGCCGGATCCCGATCGTTGCGATTCAGGGACCGGATGAGATCGCCTCACAGCAGGTTTCATTGAAAAACATGGTGACCGGTGAGCAACTGACGGTGACTGTTCCGGATTCTGTTGAGATCATTCAGAAATGGCTGAACAATTAATTCGGATGAAACTGCTCCTGTAGATTGAACATCCGGTGGGATCAAAAAAATCAGTTGATATGATGGATTTTCCTAGCGGTATGCAAGGCATGCAGAAGTGCGCGTCGGCTTAGGATCACAACGAGCGTGATGGCGATGATCGCAACCAGCAGCGCATATCCGGCCAGTCGACGACCGACAGACTGAGTCTCCAGGAGAATTTCGGATTCGGAAGCGACGACGGCAATCCGCCATCCCCATGGCTGGAAGTACGAAACACCAGCCCAGCAGTCGGATCCATCAAGATCCTTGAACGAACAGACGCTGTCCCTGCAGTTCAAAATCTCCGCGGCTCCGGGCACCCGATCCATACTTGCCAGATCATGCGTCGGGTGAGCAATCACTTCCTGTTCATCGGACAGGATGACCACATATCCCCGCCATTTCAGCCGGAGAGCTTCGATATGGTCAAAAAAACCTTCGAGCTGCTGTTCTTCGAAACTGGTGTTTCGGATGTCGGTGAGAGGAATCGCGAACACGATGATCCAATTCCAGGCATCGAGAGTCCTGTATACCGCCAGTCGTTCTCTGGATTGAATCTCGCCGGGATTCTTCCACCAGTAGCGGATAACACCGTTCTTCCTGGATAGCATTTCTTTGACGAATTGGTAGCCGGACAAATCAAAATCGCGAGGTAGTTTGGGATGTGTAACGATCAGGCCTTCCGGTGAGAGGATATAGGCATAACCGATATCGCTGAAATGCTGCTCGAGGATGGTTTGATTGATGAGATTCTGGGCAACGGTACGATTGACCGCTCCGCGGCTGGCAAGGTAGTCGAGTGAACGGCTGAACGATGCAACCAGATCAGCGATTTCAGCAAGGCGCAGATGAAAGTGGTTCTCTTCCTGGAACTGGTAGTTCCTGATCAGATCATAGCGTTGCCTGGCGAGATCCCGAATGAGGAAGGACGATTGAAGGAGGAGTGGTTTGGATTCCCGGAGATGGTTACGGCGCATCTGTTCGTAGGAACTAAAGGCGACAACGCCAATCGCGATGCCGATGGTCGAGAGCAAAGCCAATCGAAAGCGACGCGGTATCAGACGACTGAATCGGAAAAGCATGAAATGGAATCTCCCGGAGAAACCTTAACATTCGACAAGGGAGGTGATCAACCGGAAGAATCAAGGCTCGCGACTGACATGCACGATTTGAGCCCTACACATGATCGCCGAGTCTTCAAATTGGATTTTCATCCTGGAGATTCGCTGCTGAGGCTCCAGATCCTCTCCGACCGGTAACTCGATCAGACATCCTGCTGGTGAGATGTTAAGAATTCTGGCTTTATAAACCTTCGTTATCTGGGGTCGGAAGTCGAGTTCCGCATGAATGGGGAGGTTTTCGGTGTTGAGTCGATAATGCCGCCGTTGATTTCCCCTCCAGATCACGTTCTGTTCGGGATCCGGTGACGGGGGAGTTTCCTGAAGGAATTTTTTCTCGAATCGCGCAAGTGCTTCATTGAGGTTAAAGCGGTCCCAGTAGGTCAGACGAATGAATTCAATCCCGGCGAGAATCCGCCGGGGAATCGATTTCTCCTCGGTCGCCTTCAGCTTTCCGTTGCGTCGGCGATACGTTGTCTGCGCATCCTGGCCCATGCTCTTCTCCAAGTCACTCACTCCATATCCGGTCAACCCGGTCGTATCGATCTTCTCACATGTGTCGTCATCATATCTCAAACTCATTCCGGATTTCAACTCCAGAGTACCTTTCCGACTTCCGATCGAATTCGTGAAGATATCGAAGGCCTGTCGAGACAGGACTGGTCAGACTCGGCGAATCCTGATACACTCCTTTTTTGACAGGCTCCCAAGGAGGTAATCATGAAATTTATCGTTTTGTTGTACGTCATTGTGTTTTGTCTCATTGGAGTCCCGCCCGCAGCCTGGTCTGTTTCCGGAGAGTTCCAGACCATCAATGGTGTCCGTGTTTTACATGTTTGGGGATCCTACTCGGATATGGGGTATGCCCACGGATACCTGCTTGGAAGCGAGATCATGGAAGTCGTCAATCAGTATATGATGCCCATGATCGGAGCAACAGCTTACCAACAATACGCCCTTCCACTCTACCGTCAGTGGTTCGATTTTCCGGATGATTATATCGAGGAAGCGACTCAGATACGAAACGGCATGATCGCCGCAGGATTCGATCTCACCATCACGCAACTCGGACGGGATCTCACGGTGGAAGATCTTTGCGTTATGAACTGTGTGGTCGATTTGACCCAGTTTATGTCGACAAACATGAACTTTGCTTTGGCCTGTTCCAGTGTCAATGGCTGGGGTGATGGAACCGGGATCGATCCCCATCTTCCTCGTGGCCTGATCCACTGCAGGGATCTCGATTGGAATGACACAGCCAGTCACCTGCTCGGTCGTAAGTCCGTGATAATGGCATACAGCCCATCTGACTCGCGCGCTCAGGATTGGATCGCAATCAGTTTTCCGGGATTCATCGGATGCCTTTCGGGCATGAATCGGGAAGGTGTGGGTGCCACACTCAATGTTGGGAACTACAAGGTGAATCCGGGTTCGGCGACATCCATGCAACCGATCTGCATTCAGCTTCGATCCGCTTTAGAGTTACATGATCCCAATCAGGACGGACGATCCGACGCCGAGGATGTGTTCGATTACCTGGATGGACATTCCCGTGCCCCATCAACCATCATCACCGCCTTCGGGCCATCGCTCTCCGATCGCCTCGACCCGCCGGCCCTCGTCGTCGAATCCAATCATACCGGCATCGCAAAGCGCCTTCCCGAGCACGATCCAGAGCTTGGACCGGACTTTCTGGCTGCAACAAACTACCATCGATTACTTTATGCGCCACAGAGCTGTTATCGATACGATCAGATCAAGACTCGGGTCAACGAAGACCGGCAATTGACAGCTAACGAGGCGTGGTCCATCGAACAGGACGTGCATCTCGCTTGGACACTGCAGACGATGCTATTCCGACCGGATATCCGTGAAATCTGGTTTGCATCGACGGTCAACGCGACACCCGCACCGTTCAACACACCCGCTCAACTGAACTGGGGCGATCTCTTCCCGGGAACACCAACCCCGACAGTAGCACCGGGTGAACCGACCAACACGCCGCACCCGCCGACAGCGACCGCTTCTCCATTCCCCGCAACAGCCACCCCGACTCCCGAGGGATCGCAGACAGCCCTGCCGTCGCCAACTCCCACGAGCGGATCCGGCTCGATCATGTTTGAATTCAACCTGAATGGCGACCTTTTCCACTCAGGAGATCCATTCCTTCTGACATATCGGATCCAGAATTCGACTGCTTCTGATTTATCCGCCGCGCTTTGGATCATCCTGGATGTCTATAGCCAGTATTGGTTCCATCCCGGCTGGACACAGACTGCGGAGTACGAAAATCAGGCAGTTGGATCCGGCACAGACACGGGTGTTCGCACCGTGTTCGATTTCACCTGGCCTCAAACGGACAGCCATGCAGATGGGCTGGTGTTCTGGTCGGCTCTGACAACCCCCGATACGTTCGCACTGATCACGGATGTGAAATCGGCCGAATTCGGGTTTTGACCAAATCAACGAAAACTGAATGCAGTTGTCGCCAGATTGCTGACAGGATTGAAGGTGCCGGGTTCGCACAGGACTCCGAGGAACTGAATGTTGTCAAACTGACCGGCACCTGCGGGCCAAACAAAATCCAGGATCGTCGATTCCCGATCCCCCGCTTCAACAACGGCCAGTGTGCTGTTTGTCGTCTGAGTCCAATCAGGCCAGAACCAGTAACTTCCACCGATCGCCAGAACGATATATTGCTCGGTCAGAATCGACTCCAGAGTGTTTCTGGTTTCGAATGTGAGCAGAAAGCGATCGCCTCCGGTGAATTCATGCTGATTCAACCTGAGGATGACGATCAGTGATCCCGGCATCGGAGTCCGTGTTGCTGTTGCTTCCGGAGGTTCTGTCGATTCAGGCGTTCGGGAAGGAATCGGAGACGATTGCGGAGTGAATGTCGGAGCGGGTGTGTTGGTTGCACCAGGCGGGGAGGTCTGCTGCGGAGTGGATGTCGGCCCTGGAGTCCAGGACGGAATGGATGTGTTCGTCGGCTGTGGCGTCGCCGTTGGCGGTGGAGGTGTCCATGTCGGCATCGGTGTGCTTCCGACCGTCAGATTGAACGATCCGGAGAACGCCCCCTGATTGCTCGTAATCGACAGATTGAACGTCAACACTGATCCGCCCGACACGGATGAGGGGATCGATACTGTAAAATGTGGTGAGTTGGATTGACGTTGCTGGGAAGCCGGGATATCCGCGAACGTCGCGAAGTTATCGGGGATGAGAACGGAGGAATTCGTGCATGCAAGCGATGCGGCAACTCCGGTGGCATTCACCGATCCTGTGTTCCCCAGCGTTACCAGAATCTGCACGGTTTCACCCGAATCCGCCTGACCATTGCCGTTTCCCTGAGACACATCGCTGATCGAGTTGCTGCCGTAAACGAGATTGACGCTGCCTTGCGGAGTGTAAAAGATTCGCTGAGCGCCATACCCGATGTTCGAATCTCCATACTTGATCATGAAGAAGCCGTTGTCACCCCAGCCGGTCCCCCACGAATTCTTGACGATCCATGCACCCTGGCCGCTGCATTCCGAATCGTTGTATCCAACAATCAACACCCCATGATTGACACTCGAGGACGACCCACCCGAATAACAGCCACCCGAGTAATAGGAGAAGTTGTCCCGGGCATACATGGCCACCGCGACCGGTCCGTCGACCAGTGCGTTTTTAATCGAGGTCACGGAAGAGCTGATATCCTGATAATCTTCAATGAAGGCGACTTTCTGGCACTGATTCTGGGTGCATGGAACGGTATCGCTTGCCTGATAGGGCATACAGGACTCGTAGATGCCCCCGGGCGACATGAACATGTCGGGTAAAAACCATCCACCGTCGCATCCGTAACCTTCACTGTTACACGATACGAGTTGTTGTTCGGACAGATCCCAATTGTATCCGTCGTAGATCAGAATATAGGATTCCACGATTGCAACCGTTGCAAACGCCCAGCAACTGCCACAATTACCCTGATGCCGGACTCCCGTCACACCATTGTGTTCACGCCAGTCCCATTGCGCGCGGCCGTTAAAGGGATCCGCATCGAGACCTGTTTCCTCGGTGGGCTCCACATAATCCGCCGGAAGCTTCAGGTTCAGCATCGCATGAAATTCGTCGTCCGTGAGCTTCGAGATGGACGTATCGGATGCAGTCCAATCGAGCCCCTGTTCGGCAATCTCACGTCGAACCTCATCGAGCGAGACAGACGTGATCGCCGACACAGTGGAACAGCATGCAATCATCATGAGCACGAACCCGATTCGCCTGGATATCATAACACCCTCCTCCATCGAGACAGGACATATCGTCGATCCTGGATTTTTGCAAAATTTGTGCCGAATCATCAGGAAAGAGTTGCTTCTCAGATCGCACACAATGTGGCATACTCGTTCCGGAACCGCGATCATCGAAGGAGGAATCCGATGGGAAAAAAACCGTTCCAGCTGCCGATCGAACCAATCGACTCCATCCGCACCGATCTGCTCGACCGATTCACCTATTCCGGAAATGATCAGCTCATCACCTACGAAACACACGAATTTTCAGCCGTTTGCCCGTTTTCCGGCCTTCCGGATCTCGCAACCGTCCAAATCGAATATATTCCCGATGGATATTGTCTCGAATTGAAAAGCCTCAAACTGTATCTGGTCTCATATCGCAATGTCGGCATCTACCAGGAACTTGCGACCGATCGCATTTTCAGAGACATTTTCAGCTTTCTGAAACCCAGGCGTCTGACGATCACAACCCGCTATGCCACACGCGGCGGGATCGATGCGGTCTGCGTGATCGATTCGGATAAAATCAGCGTTTGACCGCCGAGAGGAATCGGATCAAACCCAGACGATCCAGCCCCGGAAGTCCGATCAGTCGGTGATTGATCCAATCCGAACCGGGAAGGGCGGCGGGAATCAGGCAGCGCGTTCCTGATGCGACGATTTCTAAATCCGACGCCCGCAATCGCGATTCGACCGTCGATCCCGGTTCCCAGACATGCGGACCTTCGGGCATTTTCATCCGCAATTTCTCGAGGGCATGAAGAATCGGGGCCCAGAGATGATTCGCCCATGTGATGATCAATCGGTTGCCCGGTTTCATCAGCGAACTGATCCGCCGGATCGCTCTCTCAGGATCATAGAGGTGTTCGATCAGATCAACCATGATGATCACGTTCCAATCGCCCGGCACGTCGAGTGATTCAGCTTCACCCACGGCAAACGACAACTCCAGGCTGTTCCGGTGCCGATCCCGGGCCTGCCGGATCATGGGTTCACTGATATCGATCCCGAGACCCCTCGCCGGTCGAAGCGCCGCTAACAGCGCTCCCGTGCCGCACCCGATTTCGAGCACCGAAGAAGTCGATGCTTCCGGCACGAGTTCAGCCAGTAGCGATTTCAACTGTCCATAGTAATAGTGCGATCGGGCTTTGAAGCGATCATACTCCGGAGCGATCGCATCGAAATGCTCCCGAATGGCGTCACGCAGGCCGGGTTGATTCGCCATGCAAGAATTCCTCTAGAAATCGAACTTCCGGCAGGAGGCGATTTTCCAGCGATGCAGTTGGTATCGCAGCAGTGTCCACAGGACTCCGAATCCGTACCGAACCGATCCTCGGAAAGAAACCGTCGATGCGTCGGGATTGTACCGCGTCCTGACCGGTACTTCCAGAAATCTGGCCTTGGCAATCAGGAACTGGGCGATGATTTCATTGTCGAACACGAAGTTCTCCGAGTTGCGCTCGTATGGAACGGCCTGGAGAATCGCCGCGGAATACGCGCGATAACCCGTGTGATACTCGGTTAATCCGATCCCCTGTATCCGATTCTGCAGCCAGGTCAGCACACGATTCGAAACATACTTGTAAATCGGCATGTTTCCTTTCAAGGGGTTGCCGAGAAAACGCGAGGCAAATACGACATCGGCACGATTTTCGATGATCGGAATCACAAGGTCCGGAATGATCGTCGGATCGTACTGGTAATCCGGATGCAGCATGACGATGACCGACGCGCCGGATTCGAGCGCCGCGTTGTAGCATGTCTTCTGATTCCCGCCGTACCCGCGGTTCCAACGGTGCGTGAAACATTTCAATTTCAATGTCTTGGCAATATCAACCGTGTTGTCCTGACTGCAGTCATCAACTAAAATAACCTCATCGACCCACCCCTCCGGTATTTCCGCATAGGTTCGTGTCAACGTCTCTCCTGCATTGTAAGCCGGCATCACGACAACGATCCGGCCGGCATTGGCTGGCCTTGCTTGCATCGCCTGGTTCATGTCATTCCCCCCTGACGGATCGAAATAGTACAGAATCCGTCTCCGGAGATCAACGAGGGCGATCGAGGGACCATCATCGCTGCATCCCACTCTGATAGAGTTTCCGGTCAAAGGCTTCCTCAACCGAGCGAATGATCCGCTGAACGTCGAGATGCGAATTCGACAGACGATTCGATCCATCCCAGGCGTGACGCTGCGTCGCGACGCGAATCAGTTGTCCTCTGCTCTCCCTGACCAGCCGCATCGACAATCGCTGTCCCGGGTTCGGAGGAGTGTTCAGCATCTCCGGAAAAGCCGGGTTGATGACCATCAGAAACACCCCGCGCTTCCGATAAATCCCCGCCGCACGTATCGCATTCCTGTAAGCCGGCTCGTCGAAAATATCGGCCAACCCTCCGATCAACGGTTCCGGAAAGCAGTCGCTGAGAAGGATAACGATCGCCCGGGCACCCGGTTTTCGCAGTTTTTCCTGCCGGACCATCTCGAGAGCCTTCATCAGTCCATCCCCCAGCGGCGTTTCACCCTGGATAGTCAGACCCGCCAGATTCCTGCAGACAATCCGGTGATTGGTGGAGGGATGGTTGTGGACGCGCGCCTGATTCCCCTGCATCGAGATCAGGCCAATCCGATCATGATTACGATGAAAACTATGGCGGAGCGACCGGATTATGTCAGCGAGCACCAGACGGAACACGGCGGTGGACCGGCTGAGATCCACCAGAAGAATCATCGTCAGACTCGGTCGCTCCAGACGCATCCAGCGAACCAGCTCGGATTCCGTAATCTGGAATCGTTGATTTTCGATCGAGTATCGCCCATGAAGAATCGCATTGCGAAGTGTTGCCGAAACAGCCGGAGGTTCGCTCGATCGCCGCATCGCGGAATACCGCGTCATCCGCCCCGTTCGCTCGCTCCTGACCCGGTTTCTCCGAATTCCGCCACGCCGTATCCGCGGCTTCGTTTTTCTGAACAATCCGAGTGCTTTCCGGAATGCATTGCGGGTTCGGGCTGTCAGATCCGCGATCGATTCGAACAGCGGCACACCGGACAATGCGCCGCGTTGCGCAAGAACGGTTCGTCTTTCGCGTCGGGAGCGCCTGAAAATACGAGTGATCGAATCAATCAGGCGGTGAACGAGGTTTTTTTTTCTGAGGAGTTCTCGGCAATCCCCATGGTCGCGGCTCGAGTTTCCGACGATCGCGTCATCTCCGATCCGGATCCTGCCGTGAGATCGTCGTGCATGGCGGTCGTGATATGCTTACGAAACACGGTGCGAACTTCGTCTCGTGACGGAGCTTCGAGCAGGCCACCGTCACGGGTCCGATGCG
>CAYYMM010000077.1:0-22954 GCA_964472395.1 uncultured bacterium
GTGCGTGCATCTTTGTGTCTGGGGAACCGGGGGTGGGGCGTACGCGGGTCCTGAACGAGTTCATCGCGAGGGCGACGCAGACCGGTGCGGTGGTGTTTTCGGATACCTGTTTCGATCATACGCGGTTTATCCCGTATCAGCCGATCCGCGAGATGCTCCGGAGGTATTTCGCGCAGCATTCGCAACTCGCATATCGGTACATGATCGAGCTTTCAGAGTTTCAGAGAACTGAGTTTCTGTCGCTCCTCCCGGATCTTGACCCCGCCCGCCTGGAAATCCAGAATGGCTTTTCGCGCACCCCGGGGCAGGAGGAGTTCCACCTCTTCGACGCAATTTCCCAATACTTCCGACGGATCGCCGGCGCGGCTCCCCTCATCATCTGCCTGGATGATATTCAGTGGCTGGACGAAGCGAGCATGAAGTTTCTGATCTACCTGATGCGAAATGCGCGTGAGGATAGGATTCTGCTGGTCGGCACCTGCCGGGAGGGGGACATTCACGAGACCGGTCCTGGGAATGCGCCGTTCGTTGAAACCCTGAATGCGTTCAAGGCGATCGTCCGGGTGATTCCGGTCGGATTGACCCGACTGAATCGTGCCCGAACGCGTGAGTTGGTCAATGCGCGCCTGGGTCAGGCTTTGCCAGCGGAGTTTACGGACCGGATTCATCGGGAGAGCGAAGGTAATCCATTTTTCATCGAGGAGATGCTGAAGTCGCTGATCGAGAGCAATCTGCTGAGGCGGACGCCGAACGGATGGCAGGTGGGTGAGATCAGCAAGGTGGATGCGCCACCGTCAATCCGTGAGATGATTTCGAATCGTCTGAACCGCTTGGATTCCGAAGACCGGCAGATTTTTTCCATCGCCGCGGTGATCGGGTGGGTGTTCGATTTTGATACGCTGCAGTTCGTCACGGGGCGAAACGAGGGGCATCTGCTCGATGTTCTGGAACGCCTCGAATACATGCAGATGATCGTGCGTGAGACATCCGGGAGGGCAACCGAGCGCTACCGGTTTGCGCACAACAAGATCCGAGAGGTTTTATATGATGAGATGGAATCGAGGCGTCGGCGGCTGACACACCAGTCCGTCACGGCCGCTCTTGAACGTCTCCATCAGGGGAACACGGAACTTGTCGCTGGTGAACTGATTTACCACTATACCAAGGCCGGGATGACCGACAAGGCCGTGGCGCTGTGTTTTGAGGCGGGCGACAAGGCGTATGAACTCCACGCGGAAGGCTCGGCGATCCGGTACTATTCGAGCGCTCTGAAGCTGGTCTCGTCAAACCATACGAAGTATTTCAAGGAAATCAGCGTTCTGCATGAGAAAATCGGCGTGATTCTGAAGGATCAGGGGCGCAGTGTACGGGCGATCAAGGAGTTTGCCGCGGCGCTCGAACACGGAAAAGGATCGCTGACGCCTCTGCGTCGCGCCCAGATTCATCGGCAGATGGCAGAGGTGTATGTTGAAAACGGACGGGTCGAGGAAACGATCCAGCAGATCGAACAGGCCGAGCAGCATCTCGACCCCGAACAGGACCGAATCGAGCAGATCCGTCTGGATGCCTGCAAATGCAAGTTGCTCCTTCATCGCGGTGAATACGAGGCCTGTCTGGAACAGAGTCAACGTTGCATCGATACGCTGCGGAAGCAGGATCAGACGATCGAACTCTCTGATTTTCTCGACCTGGCGGGTGATGCCGAGCATTATCTGGGGCATCGTGACGCCGCTGTGCGCCTTTATTCCGAAAGTCTCGAGTTCCGCCGCGACATAAAGGATCTCTCCCGAATCAGTCGCTCCTACAGCAAACTCGCAGAAATGTTCCTCGAGGGCAGTCGCTGGGAAGATGCTCTCAACTGGTATTTCAAGTGCATCAAGATTGAAGAGAATCTGAATCACATCGCGGCCCTTGCGGATCCCTTCGAACGTCTCTCTGTCATCTACTTCCGAAAGGGTGATCTCCGGACATCGGTCGATTACATCAAGCGAGCGCTGGACATCCGCGAAATGGCGCGCGACATTCCAGGAATCGTCACATGCTTGACCATCATGATCGACCAGCATCTGGAAGAAGGAAAGTTGAACCAGGCCCGCGATCTTCTCAATCGTGCCGAAGAATACAATACCGATTATGATCTGGGCGTTGCTCGCCGCAACCTCGCCGTTGCGAGGATCTCGATTCTACTCGCGGAAGTGAAGCTGGATGATGCGCGGCAGACTGCTATTGATTTTCTGGAAGTCAACGAACTGTTTGGTGATCCGCATGGCCGCGCACGCGCCGCATTCATGCTCGGGCGAGTGGAACGTATTCGCGAGGATTCCGTAGCAGCGCTTCAGCAATTCCAGCGCGCTCATCCGATCTATGTTGAACTCGGAAACCGATACGAAGCCGCCATGTGTATTCTGGAACAGGGAATGGTCCATAAACGAGACGGCAACATAATTCTCAGCAGCCATCTTCTCACGGAAGCACGGGATGTCTTTGCCGAGATCGGTTCGGAACGAGAACGGATCAAAGCCCAGAAATGGCTCGATTCGGAAGACTGACCGAATCTTATCCGATGTCGTTCTCGTCGTCGTCCTTGCGCGTGGGTTGTTTCGGAGGAGGAGGCGGCTTGGGCGGTCCCTTTTTGGGGCGTTCCACTTTCTTGTCTGACTTTTCCTCGGCGGTGGCGTAAAACTCCTGAATCCCCGTCGCAAGCTCCCGCAGACGCTGATCGACAAGACTGTTTACGGTCTGAGCTTCCCATCTTCCGGACGTGCGGATCCCAGCTTTGACCCCCGTCAGAATCTCGATCCCCTGATCGATGGTTTCAACGGCGTAAATATGGAATTTCCCTTTGCGTACAGCCTCGACGACCTCGGGTTGCAACTGGAGATCCCCGACGTTTTGCTGAGGGATGATGACGCCTTGTTTCCCGGTCAGTTTCCGATTCCTGCATACCTCAAAAAATCCTTCGATCTTCTGATTCACGCCGCCGATCGGTTGGATTTCTCCATACTGGTTGACCGAACCGGTGACAGCGATGTCCTGACGGATGGGCAGGTTTGCGAGTGTCGAGAGCAGGAGATAGAGTTCGGTGGAGGAAGCACTGTCGCCGTCGATCCCGCCGTATGATTGCTCGAAGCAGATCGACGCCGTGAATGCGAGCGGTTTATCTTGGGCGAAGCGCATGCGGAGGTAGCCCGAGAGTATCTGCATGCCTTTGTCATGGATTTTACCCGATAACTCCGCTTCCCGTTCGATGTTGATGATACCACTTCGTCCAAGGCTGATAGTACATGTGATCCGGGTGGGTCTGCCGAACGAATATTCGCCGTAATCGTAGACCGCCAGCCCGTTGATCCGTCCGATCTTCATTCCCGAAGTATCGATCATCACCAATCCCTGATCGATATACTCCTGAATGTTCTCCTCGATCAGAGATCGCCGGTAGATACGTTCACGAACGGCTTTAAGAACATGGTTTCTCTCGACGAGTGTTTCGTTTTTAGCTCCCGCGATGTAGCCGGATTCGCGGATGAGATCGGCGACATCGGAAAAACGCGCGGAGAGTTTGGTTTGACGGTCCGCCATCCGAATGCTTTCCTCGATGATCGCGGCGACACCGGATGGTGAGAATGAGGGGATTTCCTCCTGGCTGGTCAGCCGTTTTATGAAACAGGCGTAATCCTGCAAGTGTTGTTCAGTACGATCCATGCGATCGTCGAAGTCGGCCGATATCTTGAAAATCTTCTTGAAATCCTCGTCGTAATTGAACAGCAGCAGATAGTGGCTTTTATCTCCGATCAGAACAATCTTGAGATCGATCTTGATGGCTTCCGGTTTCAAGGCAGTCTGACCGAAAAAGATGAATGATTCCGGATTTTCGATCTCAACCTGTCCGTACTTCAGCGTTCGCTTTAATGTCTGCCAGACGAACGGTTCGCCGATTGCATCTAGGAGGTTGATTACGAGAAACCCGCCATTGGCACGAAGAATCGAACCGGCCTTGATGTTGAGAAAATCGGATACCCAGTTTCCGCTTCGATCCACTACTTTTTCGATCGTCCCGAACAGATTCTTGTAATTTGGAACCGTTTCGAGGATTGCCGGTGCATTTTTCCGATCGGAATTATCGACCAGCAGATTGACACGGAAAAACCGGAACGGATCGCTGGGAGACTGTGGCCCCATCATTTGCGCCATCGCGGTCTGCTTGTCTTCTTTCTTGATGAAGATCTCGATTTCATCCAGAGAATAGTCCCGGATCTCATCCAGGTACAATCCGACAACATCGTTCTTGTAGCGTTCCCGGACATCGTTGATCAGACTGTCGACACACGGCAGACCGAATCGCCGGATCGCCTTTTCGATCTCCGACTGGAGTTCGCGTTCGAGCGCACGACCAGCGGTGAGGAGTTTTTCGAGTTCCTTCCGGAGTTCAAGGTATCGGGATTGCATTTCCTTGAATTGTGCGGCGTCGTATTTGCCGTCTTCGACGAGTTTCTCAAGTTCATCGAAGGGTATCGGTTTATCGTCGATCGAGGGCATCAGATCCGGGCGAGTGAACGTGCCCATCTGTATCTTCACAACCGCAAAACCGGCATCCGCCACTTTTTTTTCGAAATCCGTAAACAGCTTCCGTTCTTTCGAATGATAGCCATCGGTAATCGACTCGACCTCCTGCTTGTACGCATCACTCTCATAAATCCCCGGAAGATGTCGATTGAATGCCTCGATCAGTGCATCCATGTCTTTCCGAAATTTTTTCCCCTGTCCGGCAGGCAGGCGGATGAGTCTGGGTTGATCGGGATATTTGAAGTTGTGCACGTAGAGAAGGTCATCGAGAACTTTCTGGCGGCGATCGAGTTTGGTGAGGATCTCTCGGACCGTCGTCGATCGGCCGGTTCCGGTAAGTCCCGAAACGAAGATGTTGTAGCCGGGGTGTTTGATTTCCAGTCCCGCCTTGATCGCCCGGATCGCGCGTGTCTGGCCGATAATCCCCGCGTTGTTTTTGATCTCACGCGTACATGAAAACTCGAAAAGCTCCTCGGGGCATGTCCATCTCAATTGTTCTATTTTCAGTTCTTTCGGTGGTCTCGGTTTACGCAGTTGTTCTTTCATGTTGCCTCCCACGAAAAGTTCCTTTCTTCAGTCTAACTCAGATTCACTCATGATTCGATAGGAATATCCCTGTTCGGTCAGAAAAAGCTGTCGGTTGAGTGAAAAATCCTGGTCTTGAGTTTCGCGCGAGACGAGTGTAAAGAAGCGTGCGGGGGCACCACTCCTCTTCGGTCTCAGAATCCGCCCCAGTCTTTGAGCTTCTTCCTGTCTCGAACCGAAAGTTCCCGAGATCTGAATCGCTACACTCGCCTCGGGCAGATCGATCGCGAAATTCGCGACCTTCGAGACGACCAGAACGGGAGCTATGCCGCGACGGAAAGCATCATACAAACGCTCGCGTTCCTCATTCGGTGTCTCACCTGTGATCACCGGCGCATCAAGTTCCCGGGCGATATCGTGCAGTTGATCGAGATACTGACCTATAACAAGAATGGTCTCACCGGACGAGCGCGCGATGATGTGTCGGGCCACCCGGATTTTCGCCGGATTCGTCGCCGCAACGCGATATTTATCGCGTGGGGCGGACATGGCGTATTCCATACGCAGAGACGAAGACATTTCGATCCGTACTTCCGTACAGACAGCTTGTGCGATCCAACCCTGTTCCTCGAGTACTTTCCAGGGGACGTCGTATTTCTTAGGGCCGATCAAGCTGAATACATCGTCTTCGCGATGATCCTCACGCACCAGCGTCGCCGTCAGACCCAGCCTTCGTTTGGACTGCACTTCCGCGGTGAACCGAAAAACCGGAGCCGGAAGTAGATGAACCTCATCATAGATGACCAATCCCCATTCCTGGCGGTTGAACAGCGGCATGTGGAGGAATTCCTCTTCCTTACGGCGGCGGTACGTCAGGATCTGATAGGTTGTAATTGTCACCGGCTTGAACTCCTTGACCGCTCCACTGTATTCCCCGACCTGATCCGGGGTCAGTGTGGTCTTGTCGAGTAACTCGTCGCGCCATTGATGCAGCGCGGTGACGTTGGTTACGAGAATCAGCGTATACTGTCGTACGCAGGACATGACAGCCATTCCCACGAGAGTTTTCCCGGCCCCGCACGGCAGCGCGATGACACCACTGCCGCCGAATTCCGAGCCTCCGGCCCAGAAATTTCCGACCGACTCCTCCTGATAGTATCGCAATCGAAGGGGTTCGCCACCGCGAGTGACTGTTCGGAGATCGATTTCAAGAGGCTGACCAGGTCGGTACCCCGCACGATCTTCAACCGGAAAACCATGCTTGATCAACGCCTGTTTGAGATGGCCCCGGATTCCCTGAGGCACCCGGATTGTTCTGGGGTTGATCACGGGTCCGAGAAACGGCTGGAGGCGCGGCAGATTCAATAGCTCCAGTATCAGAGTCTCATCGTCGCTTCGAAGCAGAAGATCATCGCCCCCGTGGGATGCTTCAAGCCATAATTTTCCATACCGAGCCATGTAGTCCCGGATCTCGGCCGTGATGTTCACGGGTATCGGGTACCGGCTGAACCGGATCAGTGTATCGATGATAATGTCGGCTGTGATGCCCGTGGCTGCTGCATTCCAGAGCGACAATGGCGTGATCCGATAGGTATGGACATATTCGGGGCTTTTGACCAGTTCAGCAAAGGGAGCCAGATGATCCCGCGCTTCGGTATATTTCGGATTGTCAGTATGCAGAAGCATCGACCGGTCGGATTGTAAAATCAGAGGATTGGTCGGATCCGGAGTGCCTTTCGAGGAGCCGGGAGCCGGAAAATTCACGAGCACCTGTCAGGATTTGAAGACAAGCCGGGGCACCGGACGCATGAAATGAGAAGAAGCCCAGACCGGTTTGACTGCCACATCGTTCGATTCGAGCAGACACTCGATCTCGGTCGTCGTCGATTGCTCCAGCAGCGATGCATACTGGAGGATCCAGCCGATGTCCAGCGACGTCTTAAGCAGGGGGCAATCGAGCGGGCACAGGAGATCGTCGGCTTTCAGCCGTCGAACCATCTTTTGCGTTTGATCGAAATGGATGTGCAGCAACTCGGAAAATCGCTCGGAATCGTCTTTTCCCGTCGGAAGCCGTTCAAATTGCTCCGGTGAAAACAGCATTTTCCCGGGAGGTGTTCCCAGGCCATAACGCTCGATCGAATGCATGAGTGATGCGAGCGAAAAGTCGAGATTGCTGACGATCTGAGCGATCGAGATCTCGGCGTTGCCGCGAATGAGCGACGAGAACACGAGATCGGTCCCCGCGCGTCTCAACAGGTTAATCAACCGGTATCGCAAATAGTTCTTCCAATCGAGGTGAAACCGAATAATATCCATAATCTGCCTTCCTCCGGTCGATTACGTTGAGTTCGCCAGCAGTTCATTATCCACGATTGGAGGTTTGCGCGCAATATGAGAATTGCGTAAAGTGCCGGTATGATTTCCGGATCCGGACACATCATCGATTTCAACGAGTATCTCAGAAACCGTTTCAAGGAACGTGTCTGGCGCGTGGCGCTCGATGCCGGTCTGACCTGCCCGAACCGCGACGGTACTCTCGGCGACACCGGATGCATCTATTGTGATAATCGATCCTTTCACTCCTCAAAATCGACCTTGATTCCGATCACCCGACAACTGCAGGACGGGATTGATCGGATCACGAGTCGACGCGGCATCCGTAAGGTGCTCGCTTATTACCAAACCTACACCAATACCTATGCCCCGGTCGATCACTTGAAAAGCCTGTACCAGCCGGCGATCGATCACGACGCGGTCGTTGCAATCGCCATCGGCACCCGCCCGGATTGCCTCCCTGAACCGGTTATCCGGCTGCTGGCTGACATCAATCGAAAGAAACCGATCTGGATCGAGCTTGGAATTCAGACAATCCACGACGCGACACTCCGGACAATCCGTCGCGGACACACATGGGCGGCTTCGTCCGATGCCATCGATCGACTCCACCAGGCCGGTATCGATGTCGTGGCGCATGTGATCCTCGGACTACCGGGCGAATCGGCCGAGGACATGATCGCAACCGCCCGAACACTTGCCTCGAAACGGATACTTGGTATCAAATTGCACCACCTCCACGCCATCCGTGGGACGATTCTGCATGATCTGCTGGAGTTGCATGAATGGACTCCGATGGATGTCGAAGAATACATCCATATTGCGGCCCGATTTCTGTCCGCATTCAATGAGCCCATCGTGGTCATGCGCTGGGTCGGAGATTGCATGAACGATCTTCTGATCGCTCCTCGCTGGCACCGATCGAAAACCGAAATCCGGGATGCGATCATCAAGTCACTGACTGAGTCGGCCTGAGCCGCCCGAACCTTCTCAGACGACGATCGTTTCCTCACGTCGCGGCCCGACCGATACGATCTTGAGGGGTGCACGGATCCGTTCGACGATCCTGTCCAGATAGCGACGCGCTTCGATTGGCAGATCCTCGAGTTTCCGAATGTTCCGCAGCGTTCGATTCCACCCCGGGAGATACTCGTACACCGGCCGGCAATGCTCGACGACGGGGGTGGCCGGCATGTCCGTGATCCGTTCGCCGGCGTATTCGTATGCGGTGCATATGCCTATAGTTTCGAAGGTGTCGAGCACATCGAGACGTGTCACTGCAACCGACGTGTACCCGTTGATGCAGGACGATTGGTGCAGCATCACGCCGTCGAGCCAGCCGCAGCGCCGGGGACGTCCGGTTGTGGCACCGTATTCGTGGCCGACTTCCCGGATCCGAAGTCCCGGACCGGTCGAGTCTTCCGTCACCATCGGGCCTGCACCGACTGACGTCGAATAGGCTTTGACTACGCCCACGACTTCCGTGATGCGATGCGGCGGAATACCGGCGCCGACTGATGCATAACCCGCGGTCGGAGACGATGAGGTGACATACGGGTATGAACCCCATTCGACGCATTTGCCCACTCCGAGTTGCCCTTCAAGCAGAATCCGTTTTCCGGATCGGATCGCGTCGTCAACCAGAGGTGTCGAGTTGCACAGATACGGTTCGAGCACGCGATGCCAGCGGCGACAGGTTTCCACGAGCGAACCGAGTTCATATTCCTTCAACCCGAACGCTTTCAGAACGGTGTTCTTGTATCGGAGAATCAGGCTGAGACGCTCGGACAGCCATGCGGGATCGGCCAGGTCACTCATGCGGATCCCGAATCGCCCGTACTTGTCGGCATACGTCGGTCCGATCGCTTTGTTCGTCGTGCCGATCCGTCGATCTCCCATCAGTGATTCCTCGAGACGCTCCAGATCGTAATGATACGGCATGACCACATGGGTTCGATCCGATATCCTGAGATTCTCGAGGCTGACGTTTTTCCTCTTGAGCAGCTCGATTTCCTGCAACAGGTCGTCCGGAGCGGCCACGGTGCCGGAACCGATCAGGTTGACGACATTCGGCCTGAAAATCCCCGACGGCACCCCGTGCAGCTTGAATTCGCCGATGTCGTTGACAATGGTGTGACCCGCGTTGGCGCCTCCCTGAAAACGAATGACCATGTCGGCTTGCGACGCCAGAAAATCAACCACCTTGCCCTTGCCTTCATCCCCCCACTGCGCGCCTACAACCGCTACGACAGCCATCCGATTTCCCCTTTCCAGGCGAATGTTCTGCTCCAGAGATTACCCGGTCGGCGCAGGAATGACAAGCTGGGAGTCCGCCGATGGGACCGAGTCGATTTCTAGGCCCAATAAAAAAAGCGGGATCATTTCGGCGGATTGCCGAAGGATCCCGCTATCTGAAGACTTAGAAAATCAGTTGACTACTGTCGCGATGCAGGGACTGTCGTTGCCCATGCAGTCGCGGGACAACTGGAACTCCATCGGGTGATTTTCAGTGATCGATTCCACCGAGTCGTTTTCTTCGCAATGAACCGTGATCAGAGACGGATTGGAGAAGTCGATGACGAACGTCGCAGTTCCGTCGGGCAGTTCTTCCCAGTCGGCCTTTTCAACTTCTTCGACCTGGTCGCCGTTGATGAAATATTCGAGTTTGTAGCAGGGCCACCAGGGGCCATCCGGCCAGCCGGGTTGCATGTAACGATGATAAACACCCATTTCGTGTCCGCCGGACTTGATGCAGAATAGCGCTTGTTTGTTGACGCTGTCCTTGTTTTCGTCCGACATCACCGGAATATTGGTGACGCGCACCCGCATGCTCGTTCCCGGAGGAAGGGGTGTGGGTGTCGCAGTGCCGATCGGAGTCGGCGTCACGGTCGGCGTCTTGGGCCCCGTCGGATCGTCATCGTCGCACCCGGCCATGAACAGCCCGAACGACAGAAGGCTCAGTGTCAAAATGAATACACGGGCAATGGGCGATACATTCCGAAACTTTGCAGGCGATTGTGTCTGCATCATCAACTCCTTTTTAAAACAGTTCCTGGTTGGTCGCATCCGAACTGAACAATTCCAGACCCCTCCGGAATCTTCCTTTGTCTAAAGGATATGAATAATGATGTCAACAGAAATTGTTGCGAGGTTCCCAATGGTGAATGCGATGTGATATGAGAAGGGGTCGATGATCGGCAGGTCGGCAGAGGAGACAGCGCATGAACGGGAAACAGACCATTCGCCTCCATTATGAATCGAGCGGTTCCGGTCCGGCGATCGTGATGCTGCACGGGTGGGGGGCAAACATCTTTGCCTGGCACCGCCTCGTCACGCCGCTCGCATCCCGGTTCCGAACCATCGCAATCGATCTCAAAGGATTCGGCGCATCACCCAAGCCGGATGACGGAGCATACTCGATTTTCGACCAGGCCGACCGGGTGCTCGACCTCATCCGGGATCTCGAACTGGATTCCTTCGTCCTCGCCGGGCACTCCTATGGTGGAGCTGTTTCCCTCGCTGTGGCGCTCCATCCTGCCCGCACCCAGTCGATCAAAGGGTTGATCCTGATCGGTGCCGCATCATACCCCCAGGATATGCCGCCGGCGCTCAAAATCATGCAGACTCCCGTCCTGGCGCATATCGGCCTGAACATGCTCGGACCCGAGTATCAGGTCCGAGCCATGCTCGGCCAACTCGTCCTGGACAAGCAGATCATCACGGATGAAATGGTGACGCAGTATGCCCGGCCGCTCAACGATCCGCTCGCGCGAAAGGCCTTGACCGAGACTCTCCGACAGATGCGTCCGCCCGACATCGACCGGTTCTGCGAACGATATCGCCAGATCGATTGCCCCGCGTTACTGATCTGGGGACGGGAGGATCGAATCGTGCCGCTCGAGATTGGTGAAAAACTGGCCGCAGCGCTGCCGATATCCTCATTAAATGTACTGGAACGCTGCGGACACATCCCTCAGGAAGAAAAACCCACTGAGGTTCTCTCCCTGATTTCCCGCTTCCTCGATTCTCTCTCCCTCAACCCATAACTCGAAAACTGAAAACCGAAAACCGAACCCTACCTTCCCCACCCCCCGATATCATCCACGCAGTCCGAAATCAGGACCTTTGAGACATCGATGGCGCGATCCGATTCATACCGGATCCGGATCAGTGCCTGACCGGGTTCGAATCGAATCGGCTGTCGGGCGAAAGCGCCGAGTTTCACGTCGTTTGATGTGATCCGGGTGGAGTGGATCTGCCAGAGTGCGGGATTCGCGGGAGCGGCTTCTTCGAGGGTCAACGTGCCGGAAACTGAAACACGCAATCCGATCGCATCGAGCGACACCGGTTCGGGTGCGCGCACCGATATCGTGATCGTGCCTTCCTCTGTTTCCGCGTCAAACTGCTGAGTCACGATAAAACCGCGATCCTGTTGAGACCGTGTGGCGTTCTTCGTGGAGGCCAGCACGATCGGGTCGGCGCAATCGCAGGAATCGTCGAGATAATGATCGATGATGCAGTGCGAATCCGCGGGAGTTACTGCGCCGTCTCCGTTGCAATCCGACGAGCAGAAATCGTGATACATGGCGGGTTGGGGGAAGCTCTCCAGATAGAACTGGAAGGCGAGTTGCGCGTCTTCGGGTGTCAGGTCCCCCGAGTTGTTCACGTCGCCGTCGTTGAAGCATTCTGGAGCATACATCAATGCATAAAGCGATTCACCGTTGGTCAGGTTATACTCGCCGTATATCGGATCCAGAAAACCGCCGTTGGCGAGCTGATTGTCAAGAATCCAGTTCATCCCGGCGTCGATCTCGACCTGATACCGCCAGATGTCGGCTGCCTTGAGCGCCAAAACAGCGTAGTCCGTGACCTGGAGGGATTGATTTTCAGGTCCGACCGGGTAACTCGCCGTCGATGCAATCCATCCGTTCGACGATGTGCATGGATCGGTGATTCCGTCGACAGTGATGTTGTCGATGTAATACCCCGCCGGATTCACAGTGCAGGCCGGATCGTTTCCCAGACCGATTGAATCAGTGAAAAACCGGAATCGAATATGAAAGACCCCGGTTCCGGGCAGCGTCATCGTTTCGGTGGTGTACCCGGTCTGACATCCCGTGATCCCATTGTCGGGTGGTGATGTGTGTGTACCGGCCAGAGCGGTCCAGGTAAGCCCGTCCATTGAATACTCCACGAAACCGAAATCGTAGCCGTCTTCGATATCGTACTGGAGATCGAACGTGATTGCAGGCGATGTCGTGACGGTGAAGGATTTGGTGAGTGTCGCGTTCATGTAGTCGGCCGATCCCGAATACCAGCGTCCGGATGCCAATGTCCATGTCGTCGTGACGGGAAATGAATCCACCAGATCGGTATCGTAGATGAATCCACCGTCGGGATGCTGATAGGTGGTGAGGCGGTCCGCGAGATCCAGCACGGAGTCCTCCGAAGCGAAGCTGCCGGATGTCGGATCGAAAACGGCGTTGACGATGGCGAGGCCGTACACGGCGGAAGCGAGTGCGATGACATCGTAGGACTTGGCGGTTGAAATTGCATTGACTCGATCCTGGAAATAGCTCAGAACGATGTTTGCCTGATCGTGCGTCCCGAGTTCTTCCGTGACTTTCGGCAGATCCAGCGCATCGAAAACGCGGTAATTGGATTGAGCCTCCGTGCGCAGGGCCTGAAGATAGTTGGTGCAATATGTCAGCGTTGTGTAGTTTGTCGGATCGCCATATGTGCCATTATCGAGTGCCTGGAAAAAATGTGTGCGGAGCGTATCAGTATAGGAAGTCGCGCTCGGAACGACATGATTGAGCTGCCAGATGAAGAAGGGATTTCCGACGGAAAACCGGTGTTCGCCGTTCGCGAACGAATAGCAACTCGCATAGTCCGCCGCGTCGAACGCGCCGAGCAGATGGCGGGCATCGTCGGTCCGTTCGTAGCCCCGGAGGAGTCCATTGGCCGCTGAACCGATGGTGTTGGCCGGAAGCTGAGTCGGAAGCGCAGGGCATTCCAGTTCCCATCCCCATCCTTTGCCGCCACATTCCGCCGGACACATTTTCTCGAGCATCCGGTCGGCGGCTCCGGCGATTCCGAGATCACGGGAGCCTCGTCTGAGCAGTTGCGAATGATCGGGTTTTTCAGCGGAAGGTTCGGTAATCGGGCGATCTCCCCTTACCAGAATGGCCCGCGAGTCATCCCGCTTGAGGGGATGTTCCCGCGACGTATCGGCGAAGAGAGCCCCTGTGCCGACACCGATCATCAGTGCGATCGTCATGCAGATCCATCGATTGCCGTTTAATCGTTTCATGGCCGGACTCCTTTCAACCCGTCGGAACCGGATCGTGCGGCGGATTTCCGGGAACCGAACAGACCCAGCGAAAGCACCGTGAACACGACGACCATCAGCGCGATCCCGCCTCCGGATTCCGCCGGAACGGGCAATGGTGTCGGTGTCGGCGGCGGGACAAGCAGAAATGTGAAGATGCCATATTGCGCGCCCCAGCCGTCCACATCATCGACCAGCCTGTCGAGCGTCATGTAGCCGATCTGGCCATCCGTGCAACCCGGGCAGTCGACGGTGAAATAGAGTTTGATGACGGATCCTGAGGTTCCGATGAAAATCGGGGTCGGATTGTACGCGCCGACCCGGATCAGCCCTGTAGACGGTTCATAACAGTCCAGCATGCTGTTCGGACCGCTCCAGCCCGAGGTCAGGGTTCCCGGCAGACAGTGACTGTAACTGAGCATATTCGTGGGATAATGCACATCGAACCCGAAATCGTTGACCGCACCCGGTAAATCCGTGAAAAGCACCTCGACTTCGATCATCTGGCCCTGAAGCCCGGACGCATCTTCCACCTCCACGTCAACCGGCGGAGGCGGACAACCGTAAGTGAATTCACCGTCGGTAATATCATACTGATTCAAATCGTTGAACGGCATGGAATCGGTGTTCAGGTCGCTCAAGGTGATGCCGTACGCACTGTATTGTTCACAATCCTGACACACGACATCAAAATTCAATACAGCAATCGTGCCGCTACTCGACGGCCCGATCCGGCTCCCGCCGTAATCGTTCGCCCCGATCACCAGAACCTGACCGGGTGAGCCTTCAATCGGATTGCAAGACAGGAGTTCCCAATCCGATGTCAGATCGCCGGGGGCGCAATTCATATCCAGGTGCAATACATTCGGATCGAAATTTACGATAAACCCGAAATGATCGATGACGTTCACATTCCCATCGATCGACACGTCGACGGTCGGTGTGTCCAGATAGCATGCCGATACCGACGCAACTTCGATCGCTCCCGCCGGGCAGGTCGCCGTGAACGATCCGTCGATCAGATTGTAACCGGCGATGTCCAGCAGCGGATTGGACAGGGTGAGGGGTGAGAAGGTGTCCTCCGCGAGACCTGAAACGAGGGTGAACCCGAGCGTGACGAGCGGACCGAGACTGCCCGTCGGGATCGCGTCGCCCGCCCCGGCGACCGCGGAAATCACAATGGTTCCGGCGGTATCCACACATCCGACCGAGTCCCAGGTTGCCGTCAGGACACCTGCCGAGCATCCGGTTAGGGTCAGATGAGACGGATTGTAGATGCAGGTAAACTCAAACGCGTCGATTACACCGGAATTCGAGTACAACCGGATATCCGTGGAAATCGACCCCGAACAGGCTTCCGACCGGGATGCTTCCAGATACCCGGACGCCAGCATCGCCGGTGTGGAAAGGACAAGCAGGATCAGGTATCCAAAAACACAGGACTGCTTCATGGCGGACCTCCAGTGATGGCGTATCAGGGGGAGGGGATCATCGACTGCGCAAGCAGATCGTCGATGTTTCTGATTTCGGCATTGAAACATCCCACGCGGTTGCAGATTCCGATGCACCGGGAGTAATCCGCGTCGGGTGTCGTGAACAGCGCAATGAGATCTCCGCCGCAGTGGCAATGCGAATATACGGGCAACGCCGTGCCGCAGTGCGGACAGAGAATTTCCATGATGTCATCCTGGACCAGGTCGATGTCGAGAGCGATCTTGTGCTTGACGCCGAAGATGGGGCTGAGTGCGACCAGGCCTTCGCGGTTGTCCTTCCGCACCATGATCATCACGCCGGGATGGCCCTCGAATGTCGCGCGCGACGACATGAGAGAATGGCCTTTCGGGCAATGACAACCCGTCACCAGGACGGTCTTTTTCATATCAGCCAGATCGGGCTGCGCCGGGACTGGGATAATCATCATGCCGTTATCATCAAATCGCCGCATGAAACCTCCTCTCCAGCAATGTGTGCGAAAACCCGCTACAGAAGAGTATAATTAAAACAGGCGGAAATGTGAAGGATCCGGCGGACTATTCCGTCCAGCCGAACATCACGACATCCCAGTCCCCGACCAGACCGCTCAGATCCGGTGTCACGAGTGCGGCATAGAGGCGCAGACCGGACATCGTGCCAAGACCCGATGGCCAGGTGAAATCAAACAGGTCGATGGCGCTCTGACCGATTCCGACATCGACCTGTATCCATGCGGCAGCTTCGGTCCAATCCGGCGCGAAATAGAACGTACCGAATACGTCCAGTAACGCAAAGAGCGGTAGGCCTGCATAGGTCTCCGGACCATGATTGTCCAGGATCAGATCGATCTGAAACCGCTCACCCGGAAGGAGCATCCGGTCCGGCATCCGGATCGATACACGCGGCGGGTGGATCGGATAATGAAACCCTAAATCCACCATACCGGTGTCGGCATGGTGCGATGTCACGGTGGTCGAGGCATTCATACAATACGACTCGTCACCTCGGGTGTAACAAACCTCGGATGCCGATACCCCGATGTCGATGCATGGACTGGTCTGTGGCTGCCCGGCTACGGTCGAAGCCAGATAACAAGCACCCAAAGGTCCGGAAACGAATACCGGATCCGCGTCCATGATCGCATTCCCCGGATATCCTCCGGCGATGTCACATGTGTCAGCCGTCACCGTGCCGTCACTCTCGATGATCGGCACTGCATCCCAAAGAATCGAATGGGTGATCGTCAGTGCACTTTCCGAGTCGATCATCAGCACGCTCTGACCCTCCGGCCGCGGATTCGCCGCGAAGGTGCAATTGCCTGCCGTCAGCGTCGACTGACTCGCCGTTACAACCCCGGAACTCCCTTGTGAGGTGTTGCCGGAAAAGAGACTGTTTTCGAATCCGACGGTGGAATCCCACGCACTCAAGAACCCCGTCCCCAGCGTGCTGACATTGTTCTCACATCGGCAGAAATCGAATTCGACCGTGCTGCGGGTGAGTGATACCGGCGACCCGCTTTCGGTAAACCCGTTTGTCAGCACGAGATCCGCAAGGTGTGTATCCGGATCGTTCATTCCGATGAGTAATCGGGCTTGGGATTCCGCGTCGAGAATCGATGGCGCGTATCGCGATCCCTGAATCAGGACGTGGGGGATGAGGGGCAACGGGAACTGCTCCGATGTCGCCGATGCGGAATATAGACCGGGCTCCAGGTGGATCGTGACGGGAGACTGTTCGGTGCCGATGACCCTGGAGAGCGCATGGTTGAGCGTTCGGAAGGGGGTCAGCCGAGACAGGCCGTCCAGCGTGTCGTCACCGGCTGGCGCGACATAGACATCCTGAAAAATCGGTGTGCCCAGCGATGTGCAGTTTTCAAATCGAAATGCTTTCTGCGGTGAAACATAATAATCCGAGTCCGCGATTCCGTGGAACAGACAATTGATGACTTCAATCTTCGGATTGGTCTTCCCAATGCAGGCCAGATCGGCTCCCGCGGGAGACTCATTTCCGGTGAATTCACAGTTTTCAAGGCGCAGCGGCGATCGTGACTGGTCCGGACTATAGGGCAGATTCGCATATACTGCTCCCCCCTGACCCGCCCGGTTATCCTCGAAAAGACAATTCTCCAATACCGCGGTGCATTCCGTTACAGACACCGCACCCCCCTCACCATCCGTTGCGTTGCGCTCGAAACGGCATTTCGTGACCGTCAACTCCCCCGTGCTGAAATTCAGAGCACCGCCCCAATGGACCGATTGATTGTCGCTGAAAACGCTTTCGATGATGGTCAGATTGGAACGATCGGACACCAGAGCACAAGCGGTGCAGGCTGTGAACAGACAACTCTTGATCGTGATGTCGGATGCGGCGAGACTGAATGCCGCGCCGTCATCGGACGGATCCCGAATGGTCAGATGTGAAATGCCGGATCCGATGGAGTAATGTGCCAGAAACACCGGTGAACGATGATTGCCCGAAAAATCGACCGATTCGATGCCTTCTCCGGTCAGTGTGACATGATCCGGAAGACTGAATGGACAGTAATCGTATTCAAATGCCGTGGAGTATTCTCCCGCAAGAACATGAACGGTCAGCGGATGCTCCTCCGTGCCGTAGACACGCGACAATGCATAACGAACACTGTAGAAGGCGGTTTCCGGGGTCAACCCGTCATTCGCGTCGTTCCCATAACGCGTCGATACGTAAACATCCTGCGTGATCGGATTCAGGTCCGAAACACTCCCGCTCAGGTCGCATCCCGAAGCCGGAGACACATAGTACGATGACCATGCGTACCCGGCGAAATGGTTGTATGTCGCGGTGACAGGCGAATCGAACAATTCCTCGAGATAGATATCGGAACCGATCGCGGCTCGGTTGTCGATAAAGGTGTTGCCCATCCCTGCATCGCCGCCGATCGTCGGACCCTCCTGCCCCCAGCCGACTCCGATGCCTCCGCCGACAATCGCGACGTTGTCCTGAAACACACAGTTCCGGATGGTCGGCGTCGCTCCGTGACTGCTGTAACAGCCTCCTCCCAGCGTTTCCGCTTCGTTGCCGGATATCAGGCAGTTCGAGATCATCGGGGCACTGTGGCCGCCATAACAGTAGATCCCTCCGCCCATGTTGCAGGAGTCATTTCCGGTGATCGTGCAGAACGACACCGTGCCGGAGGATTGAAAAAACGCGATGCCTCCACCCGAACAGGAGGTATTCGCCGCGATGACACAGTCCGTGATCGTCGGAGCAGCCTCGAAACGACACATGATTCCACCGCCGCTCGCACTGTAGATGTTTCCCACAATGATGCAACGGTCGATCAACGGAGAAGCGCCCGACACCTGGATTCCCGCCCCCGACGGAGAAAAGCCGTTGCGGATGGTGAAACCCGACAGGATCGAAGTGCCGGTTTCACCGTTTTCAAATCGAAAACCAAAACCGTCGCCTTCGAGATCGATGGTGCACAGGATGGGTCCGTTTTCGCTCCCCACATGGATGGCTTTCCCAAGATAATCCATATTCTTGTTCCCGTCGCCCCGGTACACGCCATCCGCGACCAATACCATGTCTCCGTCCAGAGCTGCATCGATTGCCTCCTGAATGGTCATGAATTCCGAGGGCACATGCAGGATTGCCGCGCTCATGGTAGCCGGGAATAGCAGGGCACACAAAATCATGCACACAGATCCGGTACTTTTCATGAAAAACCTCCTTGCAAGTCATTAAAAGGATATAATGAGAAAAAAAATTGTCAAATAAAGAGTCTTGAACGCGAGAACGTATAGATCCCTTCAATTTCTGATGCGTTTATCCCTCCGAGACCGGATCGGTTCCGGGAAAGGAGGATCTCATGAGATATGACGCGATGTGTGTGGAGAAAGCCGGGATGAGTCGACGGGATCGGGTGCATTTCCAGGGAATGATCGTGCTGGCCATTCTGGTCCACATCGGCATCTTGTATGCCTATGTCCCCAGGAGTCTCCTCGGAACCCGCACGAAAAACGGATTGACTCCGTGTGACATTCCTTTCGATGTCATCCGGTTGCCTCGGGAAAAGCAACCAGTCGCGGAAAACAGGGAGGTGAAAAAGAGTCGGGTCGAGCGCGTGTCAGTCAAACCAGCTCAGAGTCCCGAGGACACGATTATTGCGACTCCGATGGAGTTCGACTATCAGATTGCGGGATACGAAGATTTCGTGTTCGAACCTCCTCCGCCTCAGATCGAACCGGTCCGGCCGGGCGGTGAGGTCATCGCGCCGAAACTGATTCGCTCCACGCCTCCTGTCTATCCTCCTCTTGCCGTCAAAATGGGCATTCAAGGAATGGTCGTCATCGAAGCCGTCGTCGACCGGCACGGCGTCGTCACCTCTGCGAACGTAATCAAGTCGCTCTACGGCATTCTCGACGAAGCCGCCCTCGAGGCTGTCCGGAGCTATGTATACGAACCCGGAACACTCAACGGCGTCCCGCTGGATGTCCTCATGGTGGTCACGGTCCAGTTCGTCATCAACCGCTGATCGGATTGCCGACCGAACTTTTTTCAGGCATCGTTCGTCTTATGGGATGAATGGGAGACGACGATGACACTGACCGAGATTCTCCGACAATGCAAACGCAACGATAAACTCGCCTGGGAACGGTTTGTCCGCGATTATCAGGGCCGGATTTACCGGATTGCGTTCACGTATGCCCGGAATCCCGAAGACGCCGGAGATCTCACGCAGGAAATCTTCATTCGCATCTATCGGAAAATAGGACAGTGGCGCGAAGACGAATCGGCCATGGCATGGATCATCGCGATCGCCCGAAATCTCGGGATCGATCATGTCCGCCGGGGCAAGGTCCGGGCGACGGATCGCACGGTTCCGATGGAAGAACATCCCGACATTGCGGATCCGCGTCAGAATCCCGCTGAGGCGTGCATGCGCGATAGCCGACGACGGATCCTCCGCAAAGCACTCGATTCGCTGTCCGACATTTCCCGCGAAATCATTCTGCTGAAAGACATGCAGGGATTATCTCTCGATGATATCGCCCGGATGCTCGGGATCCCGATTGGAACCGCTAAATCCCGCTCCAACCGCGCCCGCTCGGAACTCGTCCACGCCGTGCTCGCGCTCAGCAGCCCGGAGCAACTCCTGTGAACCGGCAATCTGTTTCATGCTCATGGGTGCGGGAACACCTCCTTGAGATCTTTGACGGGACGATTTCCGGAGAGGATCGGCATCGGCTCAGTGATCATCTGGACGGGTGCGCAGCATGTGCGGACATGCTGAGTGAAGCGATGTTCGATGCCGGTCAGGCTCCGCGGAAGGACTCCGAAGAGAGCCTTCGACGGATTCTGGCTGCCACGTCCGGCGAACCCTGCACCGACGCACTCGAACGAATCGTCTCGATCGAAACTACCATCCCGGAATCCGACGAACTCCTCACCGGGCATCTCGAACACTGCCCCATCTGCCGTCGGAAAGCGGATGTCTGGGCGTGGGTTCGGGCCGAACTGCATGCGATGGCGGAACTGGATGTTCCCGCAAGTCTGACTGCGGCTGTTCTGGGTCGCACATCGAGAGTGGAGCGAGAGGCGGGGTGGAGGGATTGGATCCGGTCGCTCGGGGAGTCTCTGGTGCGGAGACCGCGCGCTGCACTGGAACTGGGCTATCTGTTCGCGCTGCCGTTCATGCTCCTGTTCCATCCGGCGGCCGTTCCGGGTCATTTCATGGAAACGCGTATGACGCATGTTTCCGAATTCACTTCTCTGGCTCAGGATGAGGCGGTTCTTGCGGCGGCGGGGCTGGGGAGGGCAGTCGACGAGAAGACCCGGTCGCTGCGGTCGAGGCTTGCACAGGGGTGGGTCGATTCAATCCAGACGGTGGATCAATTCTATTGTGAAATCAGGGATGTTTCAGGAGCAGTGAAAACCGAGGTCAAACTGGCGGCGACGGCATGTTCGACCGGACAATTCGACCGGGGGATCCGGCATGCCGGGGCAGCGTGGAATGCAATCAAGTCGTTCGATCCGGAGGCGGAATCGAGCGGCACTACGGAGGGTGGAACACATGGAACAGAATAATGTTCAGAGCAGCATCAATCGGACTGAGTATCATGGTGAGGAACCGATGCGGAGGCACACGCGTGCGCGCCAGATCTACAAATCGCCTGCGATTGCGGGAATGTTGTCGGTGATACCGGGGCTGGGGCAGGTATATGTCGGTTATTACAAGCAAGGTTTGATGAATCTGGCGATCTTCGCACTCGCGATCACGATCTCGACGAATCTCGAGGATACCGGTCTGAGTCCGCTTTTCGGGCTGTTTATTCCTTTCTGGTTTTTCTATACGTTGATCGACGCGGTCCGCCGGGCCTCGCTGTACAATCTCTCGGTCGACGGCGAAACGGGAATCAAGCTGCCTGAGGACATGCCGTTTCCCGCATTGAACGGGTCGTTGGCCGGTGGTGTCACCCTGGTCATCATCGGAATGCTTCTTTTCCTCAACACGAAGTTCGATATCTCGCTGGAGTGGCTTGCCGACTGGTGGCCGCTGGCGATCGTCGCGGGTGGAGTGTATCTGATCTACAAGAACCTTGAGGAGCGGAAGCGAAGCGCAAATCCGATCGAAGCATCGGATCCAGCCGAATCGAAACTCAGTTGATTCCCCTCGCCGCGATTTGGCAGGAGTGGCGGAATTGCGGTCGAATGACGGATGCGTTACGATCGGATTCACGGAGGTGTCATGAACTCGGTGAATCTGTTCTGGACAGCCGGCACGATCGTTCTGGATGACTATCAGATCGAAGAGTTGCTCGGCCAGGGCGGACTCGGTGCGGTATACCGGGTCCGTTCTCTTTCAACCAATCGTATTCATGCGGTCAAGCGGATTCTTCCGGAGTTGTCGTTGAACCCTGAACGTCGAAAGGCGTTTCTCGCGGAACTCCTGATCTGGGGCGGGCTGCCCTCCCATCCGAATCTTACGGCCTTCCGCTTCTTCCGGCGCCTCCACTCCGAAATCCTCGTGTTCCTCGAGTTCGCAGACGGCGGATCGCTGTCCGATTGGATCCGTTCCCAACGTATTCCGAATCTCAGTACAGCCATCGATATCGCCATCCAGTCCGCTCGAGGCCTCGTTGCCTCGCACCATTGCGGCCTGATCCATCAGGATGTCAAGCCAAGCAATATCCTGATGACATCCGACGGCGTGGCTAAAATCACCGACTTCAGCCTCTCCAAATTCCAACCAGCCCCTCTCCCAGTCCCTCCTCCTCTTCCCGAAAACCTGAAAGTCAGTTGCCGCGGAATGACCCCCGCCTACTGCTCACCTGAACAGGCCCAGAAGCTCCGGCTCAATCAGACGACGGACATCTGGAGTTGGGGCGTCACGGTCATGGAAATGCTGAATCAGAGCCACCACCGCCATTTCGGTATCAGTGCCCCTTTCGTGCTCGAACAATGGCGCTCGAAAACGCCCGATTACCACGGTGAACGCGTGCCGGAGTCGATTTTCGAAGTGCTGGGACGCTGCTTCGAAAAGGAACCCGCCGACCGTTGGCAGTCCCTGATCGCCCCGATCGGGATCCTCGAGAAGACCTACGCTGAATTGACCGGAATTCCGTATCCGCGCCCAGAACCGTCCCTATCGCCGCAAACAACCTGGATCACCGAGTTCTCGGTGTCCAACTCGCTTTGGACGGAACCCGCATCCATCATCGCCCGCATCCATCAATCCACGGGACT